>DASVMB010000318.1:0-3195 GCA_036384575.1 Bacillota bacterium | reverse complement strand
GATAATCGAAAGATAATGATAATCGAAAGGTAACAAAAAGGCTTTAAGTCAATAGCGCGGGCTATTGACTTAAAGCCTTAGAGTTTAACGCGATGATTTCCATAATTTTGGTCAGGGTCGTTTGTCAGTTAAAACGAAAAGGGGCGGCCAAACCTTTTCGGTCCGGCACACCCCCCGGCCATCAAACGATGGCCACCTCCATCGTAATCTTCACCTCAAGACCACTCCTTTCTTTATGAAAGTCGGTTCCGGATACCGCTATGTACATGATATCGTGTACACTTCCATCATAGATCCGACAAATAACCATCTCAAGCTACCAAATAGCTATAATTAAAATTTCCCGGAGGTTCTCTGCAGTCACCTTACTTAACTCTATAATAAAAAGGCCGTGCAAAAAGCACGACAAGCTTATGCATCATTATACTCGGGTACAACCCGGCCGGATAAAGGAAATTGCTTTAGATCTTGAATAAGAGCAAAAACTCTTTTCGCAAAATCCGCTGCATAATGAAATGAATCTCTTTCAATATATATGCAAATATCCTCCAAATTTTTTACAGCCCTAGGCGACCACCTTATTCGGATAGCCATTTCGAGAACCTAGTTTCAACATCTTCCTGAGGTATCCCCTTCTTTTCATCCAATTCCTTTAAACCACGATCGACTTGTAACTTAAAATAGAGTTCAGCCATAATATCTTCAATCGTAGCTCCTTCCGGAAGAGCTTCAATCAGGCGAATAACTTGATGTTTAATTCCCTCCAAAACTATCACCCCCTCTTTATTATACCATTGAAAATCCGGTGTACAACACCTCGATAATTAGCCCTACTCACCCGCACCGGACGTCCTTTATTAATACTTTCAATAATTTCATCCCTTACTTCTTTACGTTGCTCTTTAGGGATCCTGTCTTTTATCTTGCGCTCAAAACCAAAAGCTTTTAAACCGGGGGTGGCGTAATCGTAGGCAACCAACCCATCGACGGAACTATAATCCCATGTTGGATGGGAAAATGTACAAATCATTCGGCGAAAGCAACCGGTCGATGGATATTTCAAACATGCCGGCAAGCTGTGGCAAAAGCAACAGATCCGGAAGCGCATTGCCGTTTTCCCACTTTGAAACCGCCTGCCCGGTCACTCCAAGTTCATCGGCAATTTCTTCCTGCGTAAAACCCTTTTCCTTGCGTAACATCGCTATCCGCTGCCCGATTTTAATATTATCAATCACCAAAAACCCCTCCCTTGCATGAATGCCCGGCGCCGATAATCTGATTATATCTTGTCGAAATCTGGAAGTCCACCGAACAATGGTTGGGGGCAAAGATAAACAACTCATCATTTTTCACTGATTTCCCTCCAGATAAAACAGAAGCTTTTATCTTTGCACCACAATTACCTGATAATCTTTAACTTTACTCAATCCGGCTTTCCTTGCCGTGGCCCGGGAAGGCAGATTATCCTTAAAACAACTCCAGCCGACATATGGCAATCCCCGTTTACGGGCTTCAGAGAACAGCGCCAGGGTGAGCGCAGTGCCGATTCCTTTCCGCTGATGGCTTTCCAATAGTTCAATCCCAACCTCGCAACCACTGGAATTGTTGTATTCGGAAAGGCACCAGCCGGCAATTTCATCGCCCTGAACGGCACATACGCCAAAGCTATGCTCCAAAAAATCTTCCAGGCTTACCCGTTCGGAACACATCTCATACTGTAAAGCGCTTTTATGCCGCCATTCCCGTTCATTCAAAAAAGAACTGTCGACCCGGCGTAATTCGTAACCTGCCGGCAATGCAGGGTTATTGAAGATGTTCGCCATATCCTGTCTGTAATACTCCCTCTCCCGTAAGATGGGGTTATAGCCCTCTAGCGAATCCGGCAGTACCTCCTTCCAGCCCGGTTCATCCCAAAATATCATCACAAAGTGCCGCATTCTTTCGATTTGATTTTGTAAAACAGCATTCTGTACAAAATCAACGATAGCGTCGCGGCAGGCTATATTCTGTGAATCACCGGCGATAAGCAGGCGAACGCCAAAACATACGGCTGCAGCTGTTGGCGAATCGTCAAAGTCAACCCATACCCGGGACCTCGCTTTCCCTTCGGCTGCGGCCCGTATCGCCATGTGATGATCCCAACCGGAAAAAAGGGGTAAAACTTTTGAAAACTCATAACTAGTAATCTCATGCATTGTTCATTTCCCACCACCTATTTAATCTTTATCAACTTCCAACCGCTTGACTAAATAGTCCTCAAATTCATTCACAATTTGAAAATTATTTTTTATGTATAGCGAGATGGGGCCATGATCTTTCTGCGGTATTCCGGGGAAACGATAAAACATACGATGGATACCGTGTCTTTCGTATACCTTATGTTATTTTTTTTCAGCAACAATCCCGATCCATTCGCCACCCTCAAGAAATGGGCTTCCGGTCAAATCGTTCCACGCTTGTTTCACTTCAAACCCGACGGAGTGTAACACCCGGCTGATAGACTCCAACGAATAATCATGAAACCAATTTCGGTACACTTTACAGGCTTGATCATCAATGACAATATACTGATCCAGCCAAGTATCTGCTTCCGAGTAATCAAAACCCTCTTCAAGCACGATATGTCTTCCCGGCCGCCAAAACCCGCCTTCACAGATATACCAGTGATTTTTAAGGCCATATTTTCTTCGCAGAACCCGGGTGGAGACATCAAAGATAAACCGGCCGCCCTTTTTCAGCGATTGATGAATCTTCCGCAGCAGGATATCCCGTTTGTCATCGGAGAATACACATAGCTCCCCGTACACCTGCAGTACGGCGTCAAACTCTTCCCGGTAATCCATATCAAAGAAATTCATCCGGACGTACTCGATTACAAGCCCCGCCTCGTTAGCATGCTGTACCGCATAATCAAGCGACCGTTTGGAAATATCCAAGCCGACAACTTCTATGCCAACCCGGTATAGCCGTTCCGTATAAAGCCCCGGCCCGCATCCCAGATCAAGTACTCTGGATCCAGGTTTCACGATACCGGACGATAAAAACTGATGAACGGTTTTATCAATGGTCTCCGGTTTCCGGCTGGCCGCATCGTGACCCGGGTCAAGATGTGCCTTAAGCATGCTTTGAGAGATATAGGGATCATCCCAAAACTGCGGCTCTCCCGGTTCAAAAAGCGGTGGTTTTTGAACGAGT
>DASVMB010000317.1:0-11574 GCA_036384575.1 Bacillota bacterium | reverse complement strand
TCTGGAAATGTTAACCCGTTTGTTTCGCTGATCGCAACGTATCTTACAGCGATCTTGATATCCTTGGCGATACTGCCTTTCTACCGGCAAGGTCCGGGGATCGGGGAATCGATTAAATCCTTGAATTGGGCCAGTATCGTTTTGGGAGTGGCCATCATCGGTCTTGAGTTGGGGTATCTCCTGGCCTACCGGATGGGTTGGCAAATCAGTCTGGCGGGGGTCTTTTCCAATGTGGCGGTGGCTCTGTTGCTCATCCCCATCGGCGTACTTCTGTTCCGGGAACACTTGAGCGGGCTGAATGTTTTGGGATTAGCCTTTTGCGTACTCGGGTTGATATTGACCAATATCAAATAGAAACTTGATCGATAAAAGACCAAAAACGCCTTCGGGCGTTTTTTTGATTTTTCCTATCATACTATGATAATTATTCAAGTGAAAGATGGGTCTCTTTTTGCCTATAGTAAAAAATAATGATTGGTAATGGATTCCACAATCCGGAAATAATTTTCATTTTATATGTATACGGGATTCATTCATTTTTAATAGAGGAAAGCCCGATTCAATGTTGAATATTATGGACAATTTAATAAAAGCAACGATTTACCGCGCCATTTCGAGGGTAAGGTGCAGTAGTTGTATATGGGTGGTGGATAGTGAATGCTGGAATTTAACAAACACAGCAATACTTTGGAACAGTCGGAGTATATTTACGCATTGCAAGATGTGACTGAACCCCATCTTTATCGGTACCTTTTCAATTACGAGGAGGTGCCCAAGGTTCCATTCAATCACCGTCATGTTCCAATGCGGCCTCCGGAGAAGATCTGGATCACCGACTCAACCTTCCGTGATGGGCAGCAAGCCAGAGAACCGTATACCGTCAAACAAATTGTGGATCTTTATAAATACCTGCACCGGCTGGGCGGACCCAAAGGGGTCATCCGTCAGACGGAGTTCTTTTTATATAGCAATAAGGACAAGGAAGCTGCCACACAGTGTATGGAACTGGGTTACGATTATCCGGAGATCACCAGTTGGATCAGGGCGGTGAAGGAAGACTTCCTGCTGGTCAAGGAGATGGGGCTAAAAGAGACTGGAATTCTCGCCAGTTGCTCCGACTATCATATCTTTAAAAAGTTGAAACTAACCCGGAAACAAGCAATGGAGCAGTTCCTAAGCATTGTTAAGAGCGCGCTGGAGATCGGGGTGACCCCCAGGGTCCATTTGGAGGATATCACCCGGGCTGATTTTTATGGTTTTGTGGTTCCATTTGTACTGGAATTGATGAAACTCCAGGAAGAGTCGAAGATCAAGATCAAGATTCGGGCCTGCGACACGCTGGGATTTGGGGTAAACTATCCCGGGGTTGCCTTGCCGCGCAGCGTGCCCGGAATTATATACGGCCTTTGGCATCATGCCGGCGTTCCCAGCGATCAACTGGAATGGCACGGACATAATGATTTTTACAAGGCTGTATCTAACGCCGGAACTGCGTGGCTTTACGGTTGTTCCGGAGTGAACTGCACTTTGCTCGGCATTGGCGAGCGGACCGGTAACTGTCCTTTAGAGGCAATGATCTTCGAGTACGCCTCGCTCCGCGGGTCATTGGATGGTATGGATACCACGGTAATCACCGAGATTGCCGATTACTACAACAAGGAGATCGGCTATCAGATTCCGCCCATGACACCACTCGTAGGAAGAGAATTTAACTTCACCCGTTCCGGGATTCATGCCGACGGACTCCTGAAAGATGAGGAGATTTATAATATTTTCAACACCGAAAAACTGCTTAACCGGAAAGTGGTAGTAGCGGTGAACGAACATTCCGGTGCGGCCGGGTTGGCCCATTGGGTTAACAGTTACTTTAATCTGAGGGATGACCGGAAGCTGGAAAAGCGTGATTCACGCCTGCTGAAGATCAAGGGCTGGGTCGATGAACAATACCAAAACGGCAGAAATACCGTGATCGGCGATCACGAGCTGGTTGAGTTCATTCAAGCCGAAACCCCGGATTTATGGGAGGAATTGAACCGCAGGTAACGGGTTTTTCATTGGAAACACCCGTCTCGACTTCGCTTCACATAGACAACCGTTTGTTTTGAAACGCCGTAGGATGAAACCTGCGGCGTTATTATTTTCCCGGTATGAGTATGATACAAATGTGAATAACCCCTATATTCGCAAATTGTTAGTTTTATAATTTTTATTTAAGAGGTCACCCAAATAAAAATAGATAAACTTTTTTCATTTCATGTCGAAATATTTTATGGAGGATTTAAAACCCCAGCTTGAATCATTGTACCAATTTACATATCAATAACAGGAGGACTATTTTATGTACTGTACCGTCAACGATGTGAAAATTCATTATCAGGTTCTGCCCAAAGATGGCGCCCCGACTTTATTATTGATGCATGGCGCCGGAACACGGTTGAATATTTTAAAACCGTTGGCAACTAAACTTTCAAAGTATAACCGGGTACTCATAGATCTGCCGGGGCATGGTAAAAGCGCCGGCCGGCCGCTGGGATCAGTTGCCGAATACGCCGACTTCATCGAGGAGTTTGTCCGGACCTTAAAATTAAAGGACATATATCTCGTCGGATACTCGATGGGCGGGTTCATCGCAATTGAGCTGGCCATAAGGAAGAAGACCCCTTTGAAAGGTTTGGTCATGGTCGACACAACACCTCAGATGGAGAAGAATCTCGAAGACTCCTTCAAAGAACAGATCCGGAGAGATGAATTTGATGAGTTTCATTTTTTAAGTTACGGCGGGATCTGGAACTGGAATGTTTTCCGTATCGTGGTGACCAGTCTTTTTTACTCGTTGACCCATAAGCCCGTAATGTTGGCCGATTTCCAAAATTGTGTACTCCGGTTCGACCGGCGGCAGGAGATTGACCAGATCCAGCTACCGGCGTTGATTATAACCGGGGAGAAGGATCCGATAGCTCCACCTGTAGACGCCGAATTCTGTCGTAACCGAATCTCCGGAGCGGAGAAGGAAATTTTCCCGCGTTACGGACATTTTTTGCCGGTAGCCATACCAAAAGCGGTAGCCCGGCGTATTGAGAAGTTCATTAAGTAACAGGGGGCATTCCCGTGGAAAACCTAGAAAACGCCGAGTTGATGCTTTATGCGGAAAATGAGAACAGGGTGAACAAGATTCATATCATTGTGAGCTCCGCTATTCTGTTAATCGGGGATCTCTTTGCTCTCGTCGCCAAATTATTGATGCATGATAATACCTTCTCGTACATGGTATTGGTCTATGTGACCGGGAGCGGCCTTGTATTTCTCGGTTATCCGATCTATCTTATGTTTAAGAATCCGTATCATAAAGCCATCAAGTATTTGATGACCTTTTGCGAGATCATCGTCATCGCCATCGTCAACCTGACGATGGGGCGGGCCAATCCCGACACTTTTCTCAACTTTTTCTGGGGTATTTGCTTATCGGTGTTATACTTTAACCCTTTGGTCACTGCGGTTTACGGAACGGGATCGCTATTTGCCTATGCTTCGTTGATGTTCTTTGTTCCCGAACTCCACCCTCAAGTGGCGGGGGCAACATCAGTCGTGATTAAAAGGGGAATGTATATGCTCTTTGTAGCCCTGGCCGGCGTGGCGGCAGCCGTGATCGCCAACCAATTAATGCGGAGATTGGGGCAGAAGGAGCGCCAGAATAAAGAATCCCTGGTGAAGATCGAGAAGCTGCTTCAAGAGATCGGACAGAGCAGTCAGAGCTTAAGCACATCCAGCCAGCAACTCTCCGCCAGTGCCGAGGAGATGAGCGCCCAGACCGAGGAGTTGAATGCGTCCTTTGCCACGGTCTCAAATGAGGCGATACAAAACCAGCATGAGATGGAGGCGGCCCAGGAATACTTGGCCGATTTTTCGGAAAAAACCGTAGAAAAGAGCGATCTCACACAGAAAACGATTTCAATGGTTGAGTCCATCTCGCAGAGTGCATTGAACGGAATTGACGATTCAACTGCGGTTAAAACAGCGGTCCATTCTTTCCGCTCTCAATTTTCCAAGAATACTGCGGTTTTTGATGGCTTGCTTCAGGAAATTAACTCAGTCGCTAAGATATCTCAAACTTTGACGAGCATTTCCAAAGAGATCAACTTGCTTTCGTTGAATGCTTCGATTGAAGCTGCCCGGGCCGGGGAGTTCGGAAAGGGTTTTACAGTGGTAGCGACACGTGTCCGTAAACTGGCAGAGGAGACCAAGCAAGCATTGGATAATGTGAATGAGATCACGAAAAAAATCGCTGGAAGCATCGACAGCGCTGAAACAGAATCAAGAAATGCCGGGGAAGTGCTGGAAACCACTATCCAGTCGATTAATACCATGACAGAAAAGTTTTCTGCAATCGTTGACGAGTTGAACTCGAGTATTCCGCTTTTAAAGGAAGTCGGCGCCTTCCTGAGCTCCCAGTCGGCTATGGTCAACCAAGTAGGCACGAAGATTACCGAGGCCACATCTTTTTCCAAAGAGTCTACCCAGACAATGACCAATCTGACCGAGGTGGTTAACGGGTTGGCTGCGATGGCCCAGCAGATTGCAGCTTCATCGGAGGAATTGGCCGGCCTCTCGGAAACGCTGGCATCGGAAGCACAGTAAGGAATAGGCTGAAAACGCTAAAGGTGCCCACGGGAAATGACTGTCTCGTGGGCTTTTATTTTTCTCGAAATAAAAGGAAAATCAAAGCAAGAAATCGAAATAATATATGAAGAATATTGAAAGAAGGGAAGACGAGAATATGGAATTCAATCGCGAAGATCATCCCCACCGTCGCCGTAATCCTTTGACCGGGGCTTGGGTATTGGTTTCGCCCCATCGGACCAAGCGGCCCTGGACCGGCCAGGTCGAAAAACCTGCCCCCGAGGATAAACCGGAATATGATCCCGGCTGTTATCTCTGCCCTGGAAACGTAAGGGCCGGTGGTGTTAAGAATCCCAACTATACAGGAACTTTTACATTTGTGAACGACTTCGCCGCGCTACTTCCCGATGTCCCGGCAGGCGGCAACGACGATTTCTTTTTTAAAACCGAGAGTGTCCGGGGTATCTGCAAGGTATTGATCTTTTCACCCTCCCACCGTTTGACCCTGCCACTGATGAGCCCCGAAGATCTGTTGAAGGTGGCGGAGATGTGGCGTGACCAGTATCTGGAACTCAGCGCCCTTCCGGATATCAAGTATGTGCAGATCTTTGAGAATAAAGGAGCGATGATGGGTTGCAGCAATCCTCATCCTCACGGCCAAGTCTGGGCTTCTCAAAGTATTCCGGACGAGTTAGTCAAGAAATGCGCTAGCCAGGCGGAGTATATCCAAAGCCACGGCCGGCCGATGCTCCTTGACTATGCTGAAGTAGAGCTGAAACGGGAGGAACGGATTGTCTACGTCAATGACGGTTTTGTGGTTTTAGTTCCGTTTTGGGCGGTTTGGCCGTTTGAGACGATGATCGTTCCCCGAAAACAACTGGCTTCACTGGCCGATTTCGGCCCGGCGGATTTGAGACTATTGGCCGATGCAGTCCGGGTTTTAACCACGAAATATGATAATCTCTTTGAAACCTCATTCCCATATTCCGCCGGAATGCATCAAAGCCCATGCGATGGTCGGGAACATCCCGGTTTTACCTGGCATATGCTCTTTTATCCGCCGCTACTCCGCAGCGCGACCATACGGAAGTTCATGGTCGGCTATGAATTATTGGCCGAACCGCAGCGGGATATCACCCCGGAATCGAGTGCCAAAAGGCTAAGGGAGCTTTCGGATAGGCATTATTTGTTGAAGGCATGAGGCGCGAGGCACGAGTAGAGTGCCCTGTGGGGCGTGAAGCAACGGGCACAGGCGACAGGCAGCAGGCAGCAGGCAGCAGGCAGCAGGCAACATCTTTTTGCCAAGCCCTGTTGCCTTTTTTAGTTTCTTTCTGGATCCTGTGTCTTCCATTCCCAGCCCTTGTTGTCTAGTCCCTGTTGCCCATTTTGGTTTTTTCCCGGATCCCCGGCCTTTCATTTCTAGCCCTTGTTGACTATCAATTTTATCCCCTCACCGGTCTCCCGTTGCCTATTGCCGCGCGCCCTGTAGGGGCGCGACCCCTGTTGCCTTAGTATATTTTGCGAATTCCGCCGCTCTCGATTTGTCATAATAACGGTAGCGAAACCGGTTTTATATAGTTTTCGAGAGGCGGAATAGTAATGATCTCAACCAAGCGCTGGTGGGTGATTGGTATCGTAATCGGGCTTCTTGTGGTCAGCAGTGCCGCAACGCAGCCCCAACGGGTGGTAACATATGGCGCAGATCTCACCCCGGAGGAAGAGGTGATCGTTTTTCGCGATTTCCCATTGCCGCAGGGGATCGGCCCGAAGGATATTAAAAGTATTAAGGTGACCAATGAGGAGGAGTGGCGATTATTCGAGGGCCTGGTTCCGGCTGAGCAGATCGGAACGAAATCCGTCTCCTCGGTTTATCTGGAAAAGCTTGAGCCGGGAGCGGGCATCAAGGTTGAAACGAAAAACCTTACTTATATCACGCCCCATATCTTTGCCAATACCTTGGCCACTGCCGGAATCAGCGATGCCCGTGTTTACGCGACGGCACCACAACCGGTCTCCGGCACTGCCGCCTTAACCGGGATTTATAAATCCTTTGAGACATTGACCGGGAGTTCCATTCCCTCCGGTACCAAACGAATTGGAGCTTTGGAATTGATCGATACCGGATATCTCGGCGAAAAAGTCGGACCGGAGCAGGCCGCGATTTTAGTGGAACGTTGCAAGGAACGGTTGCTTTCAGTCAGGATTACCACGAAGACTGAGGCGCTCCGCATCGTCGATCAGGGGGTGAGGGACCAAAATCTCAAACTCACCCCGGAGGAGAAGAGCGAACTGGCGGACTTGTTGCTCAAGATCGGGAGTCTGAACCCGGATTTGACGCGACTCAAAACCCAGTTACGGAATTTTACTCAAAGGCAGAATGAGACGCAGCCGCAAACGGCTCCTCAGTCTTTCCTCTCCCGTTTGATTGCGTATATTCAGTCCCTGATTAAGCAGCTGGTTTCTTTTGTGGGGCGGATTGGTTCCGGGTTTCGGTAAATCATGGCGGGTTTGCGGAATAATAGACCACGTGGGGGTATAACGGAATTGTTGTTGACTTCAGACGGAGCAGTTAATATAATAGAACCAAAGATTAAAACGATGATGGGGATCGGGTTTACGACGGTGTATTCAGAGAGGGCGGGATGTACGGTGTAACCGCCTTACAGGTTGTAGGCCATTTGCACCCCGGAGTGGTTGGGCGAATCGGATTGGACAGGGAATAATCCTGTTACGATCCGTTATTGAGTCCATCCCGGTTTTTGCCCGTTAGCGCAAAGATGAGCGGGGTGCGCGCATAATGTGCGCGATTAATTCCCAATCAGAGTGGAACCACGAAGTAATCCCTTCGTCTCTGTCACCAGAGGCGAAGTTTTTTTATTCAGTATGGACTCCTCGGTTTAGGAAAGGTGAGCGGGATGTTCCAACGTATCAGGGAAGATATCCATACCGTCTTCGAACGGGATCCGGCAGCCAAATCCCGGCTGGAAGTGCTGCTCTGTTACCCGGGGGTCCACGCCTTGATGGCGTATAGACTAAGCCATTGGTTTTATCAAAAACGATGGTTTCTTTTGGCCCGGGTTATCTCCCAGATCACCCGTTTCTTTACCGGGATTGAGATTCATCCGGGAGCCCGGATCGGCAGGCGATTCTTTATCGATCACGGTGCGGGTGTGGTCATCGGAGAAACCACCGAGATCGGAGATGATGTTACGCTCTTTCAGGGGGTAACTTTAGGCGGCACCGGTAAAGAGAAGGGTAAACGCCATCCTACGGTAGGCAATAATGTGATGATTGCTGCCGGCGCCACGGTGCTGGGTTCGATGAAGATTGGAGACAACGCCAAGATCGGCGCAGGAGCCGTAGTTCTCCAGGAAGTGCCGCCCAATACAACGGTGGTGGGGGTGCCCGGCCGAATAGTGGTTCAGGATGGGGTCCGGGTTCGACATGGCGTGGATCTGGCTCATAATCAGACCCCGGATCCGGTGGCCAAGATGATTGAATGCCTGCAACGTACGGTGATAGAGTTGGAAAACCGGGTTGAGGAGTTGGAAAGAACAAACGCTGTAAGTAGTCGTATCAAGTAAGGAGTGTCGACAAGGAATCATGAAGGTATACAATACGTTAACCAGATGCAAAGAAGAGTTCATTCCCAGGGAGCCGGGACAGGTCGGCATCTACGTCTGCGGAGTGACTCCTTATAATTTCGCCCATATCGGAAATGCCCGGCCCCCGGTTTTCTGGGATGTGGTACGCCGCTTTTTAAAATATCGCGGTTATCAAGTAAAGTACATCCAAAATTTTACCGATGTAGAAGACAAAATTATTGCCCGCGCCAACCAATTGGGGCGTGAACCTTTGGATCTGGCCGCGGAATACGCCCGGATCTACCTGGAGGACTTGGCGACTCTCGGGGTAATGCCTGCGGATCGATACCCCAAAGTCTCCGAGCATATCCCGGAGATCATTGAGATGGTCCGGGTTCTGATAGCGAAAGGCCACGCATATGAGTTGAACGGGGATGTCTATTTTGAGGTCGGCGGTTTCAAGGATTACGGCAAGCTATCGGGGCGGTCGCTTGAAGAGATGCAGGCCGGCGCCAGAGTAGAAGTGAATGAGGCTAAACGCGATCCGATGGATTTCGCCCTATGGAAGGCGGCCAAGCCCGGCGAGATTAGTTGGGAATCCCCCTGGGGTCCGGGACGTCCGGGATGGCATATCGAGTGTTCTGCCATGTCTTTGAAGTATTTAGGTAATGGTTTTGATATCCATGGTGGCGGGGAGGATTTGATCTTTCCGCATCACGAGAACGAGATTGCTCAATCCGAAGGTTTTTCCGGGACTTCTTTCGTTCACTATTGGATGCATAATGCCTTTATCACAGTGGGTGGAGAACGGATGGGCAAATCATTGGGGAACTTTTCCACCATCCGTCAGGTCTTGGCCAAGTTTCCGCCCCGGGTCATCAGGCTTTGGTTCGTCGGGACCCATTATCGAAACCCTATCAGTTTCGGAGATACGGAACTGACTGCTGCAGCCCGCGGATTGGAGCGGTTGGATAATGCGGAGTTCAATTGGGAGCATCTCATACAGAGCGAAGCGGTTCCGGGCGATGAGACGGATAAGCTTACCCCAATCAAGGCAGCCATTGCCGGAACCGAGGAGCAGTTTGTGGCGGCGATGGAGGATGACTTCAACACTCCCCAGGCTTTGGCCAGTCTCTATGACCTGGTACGTGAGGTAAATCGCTTCACCCAGGGGAATAATTTTCTGTTAACCCGAGGGTCTCAGACCGTAATCCAGGAAGCTCTTGATAAGTTGACCGGTTTCGAGGAAATATTGGGAATCGGGAGTCAACTCTTTACTGCCACGGCGTCCGGTTCCGGGGTAAACCACGGGGCCGCCCAAGCCCATCAAGAAACCCCGGGCCTGGATCAGGAGGCCATTGAAGCCCTGATTGCCAAACGAACTCAGGCTAAAAAGGAGAAGAACTGGGCACTGGCAGACGAAATCCGGGATGAGCTCAAGGCCAAAGGGATTATGATCGAGGATACTCCTCAGGGAGTTAGATGGCGGAAGGTTTAAGATCAACCGCTACTAAAGTGGATGGGTAAAGGTCTGTGGAAAGGGTTGAGTTACTTTTCTTTCCATATACCTGGAACCAACAATCCATGAATGAAAACAGATACAAAGGCCAGGCTGCTATTGACCCGTTTGCAATCAACAATGAACAAATCGGATGCAAATTGGGTCGGAGTGACCCGGCCTTTTTGATCCAAGTTCTAGGGCGTCATAATGATGGAGGGGGATAAACATGAAACAAAAACCCATGGTAATCATCGCAGTATTCATCGCCGGATTACTCTCATTATCATTTATTGCATTCATCAATAACGGCTTGCACCTAGCCAAGGAAAAAGCGATGGTGGACGGCTTTAAGGTCTTGATGGCCAAGGAAGAAGTTACACCGGTGGAGCTTATTCAATACATGGATAAAAACATTGCGCTGGTTTCCCGGCAAGACGCAGCTACTTTTTTGATGGGACTTGAAAGGATTCAAAAGGTTAACCTGCCTAAATGGCAGGAGAAGTTTGAAAATGAAGTGCTTCAGGAGAAGATGGCCAGGATCTATCGGGACAATGGCTGGACCCTCACCGATCTCAGCGGTATTCAAGATGGCGATTTAAAGGCGATCGTGAGCGGCGCCATTAGTAACGGTTTTAAGGTGGAAACCGCCGAAGGTTTTTTCTTCCCTGTCATCGATTACGCTTTCCTTAAGAAGTACCGTGCAGTTTTACCGCCGGATATGGTCGCCTATATTGATATAATGGCTGAAGAATCCGATAAAACTCCGGTGAAGGATGCCGGGTTGATGATCGGTTGGGAGGAAGTTGTTAAGCGGGCGCTGTGCCAGGAAAAGTTCATCAAAGAATATGGCTCCTCGGCGCAGGTTAGAGCGGTGCAACAGTTGTTGAACCGTTACCTTACTTTTGCTTTGTTCGGAACCAACAACACTCCGTTATTCAGCTATGAAACCCAACGGATGGTACCCAAGGCCAAACAGATCTATCAACAATATACATGGAATAATGAGAATGGGCGTTTCTCAGCGTTAATGAAAGAGTACCTCAGCGTACTCAAAGAGAATGACTTCCGGCTGACCAGTGAAGTGGATACCTATAGGAAAAAAGCCGAATCTATTTTTTCGGACAATAGTATGAAACGTAAGGAGTGAGCATTACTGCTTACTTCTTTTTTCCGGAGGTTTTTAGAAGGGTAAAAAAGCGGTTATTTATCGGTTTATCGGTTGTGAAACCGGAGAAAAGCTGTTGCCAGAAACCGGATTGGCCTTTGGGAATACTCACATTTTCCAGGGGCCCGGGTTCATCGGACAATTGGGGAAAAGGCAACGGCAGAGTAGTTATAGATCCGGGATCGGTATCTGGCAGCCTTGCATCCGTTTTTTTTGGAATCTCGTCGGAAATCCTGCTAATGTTAATTTTGATCCGGATTTTAGCCGTTTCACCTTTTCCGATATTGATGCCGAACTTGAATGAACTCATTTGAAACTCCTCTTGATCATCACCTATCTCTAAAGAATATTCCGGGGGAGGCGAATGGCTCCGGGATGACGGCACATTTTTGCAGGAGATCTCCTTTTTAAGGCGAATAAGGGTGATCGTAAAGGAGCACACGATGCGTAACCAATGGTTTGTTATTGTCAATCCCTGTTCCGGCTCGGGCAAGGGAGCTAAAGATTGGCCGCGAATCGCTTCGTTATTGGGGGATAGCGGCATTCCATTTGAAGCCGTATTTACCCAGAGACCTAACCACGCCACTGAACTTGCGGGACAGGCCGTTCGTAAAGGTTGGCACCGCCTGATCGCTGTAGGCGGCGACGGTACTGTCAACGAGGTGGTAAACGGGATTTTTGGCCAGAAGGCTACGGCCACCCGGGAG
>DASVMB010000316.1:0-3840 GCA_036384575.1 Bacillota bacterium | reverse complement strand
ACCTGATCAAAAAGGCCGACATCCCCGGTCTCCATGACGTACTCACAGATGGAAGGGATGAGCCAGAGCGCATCGTCGGAACAGGTATCCTTAAGCCCGTGAATCAGGCTGGCCCGATCCGGTTCCGGAACCACGGTGGGTGATTTAAACTGAGGCGCCGGGGGACGATCGGGATCGAAATATTCCGGTTCGAAAAGATGGAGGCCGTAACCCATCTGGACTTGAGCCCGAAGTAATTCCGCGATCCTTTGCCGGACCTTTGCGGGATGGGTATGGGGCACACTCATGATGTCTTGGGCCGTATCGCGATAACCCAGACCGGTCCTGCCGCCCACCTCGATAAAGGACGCAAAACGCGACCAGACCACGCAGGTCTCAGCTTGATACAGCGTCCAAGTATTGATCATCGTGTCCAGCCCCTCATGGGGAGTATGGCATTGGAAGGCCGCTAATTTCTGGTCCCAATATTGTTTCAAATCTTGAAAGGCTCGATCGACATTGGCAGGGTTGGAATACTTCCTTTTCATTGCCGTGCCGGCCTCCCGGTTTCCCACACCCAGGAGGAACAAGACCCGGACCATTTCCCCGGGCTTTAACACCAGGCGTTTATGTAACGCGCCACAATGATTGCCGCCCAACTCGGAACTTCCCGAACAACTCCCCCGCTCAACAGCGACAGGATTGGTCTCACTCCGGTAACTACCGATGAATTTGTCCCGCAGGCAGTCGTAGCTGTCCGGTTCAAAATCGGAGGCGAAGTAATGGAAGGTCTGCGGTTCATAGAAGAAATCGTACTCGATGATCCCATCCCGGCAGCTGGAACCGCTGGCATAGAGACTCATCTGGAAATTTTGATTATCGATCTCCACATGATGATAGGAGAACTCTACATATGAAAATACGCTAAGTTTCCTGGGCCCGCCGCTATGATTTTGGATCCGGACATCCCAAAGTTCCACATCGTCGTCTACCGGGATAAACAGGATCTGTTCTGCGGCAATTCCTTGATAATCACAAGAAAACCTGGAATAGGAAAGTCCGTGCCGGCATTGATATTTGGCTTTAGTCAGGTCTTTCCCCACCGGCTGCCAGGAAAGAGACCAATACTCCCCGGTTTCATCGTCACGAAGATAAACATAATGTCCCGGCCGATCCAGGGGTACTCCGTTGGGACGGAAGCGGGTCATCCGGTGATGCTGAGCTTGTTTATAAAAGGCATAGCCCCCGGCATTATGAGAAATGACGGCGCAGAGATCCCTGACTCCCAGGTAATTGGTCCAGGAAACCGGGGCGTCCGGCCGCTCGATGACGTATTCCCGATTTGTATTATCAAAGTATCCATACTTCATTATGATCTTCCCCTCTAAAGTTGGTGGCGCTTATAAATTCAAGAACGCCTTCATTTGATCGCTGATCGCCGCCGCATCGGCCTCGTTGCTCATCTCGGTAAAGATTCGTAACAACGGTTCGGTTCCGGAGAAACGCGCGATGATCCAACCGCCGTTTTCGAAATATACCTTAAGGCCGTCACGATAGGAAACTTTGGCGATAGACTCATGAAAACGGGGCATCGCTTTTTCCTCGAAGAGCCGCTGCATCAGTCGGGCTTTTTCCACTGCGTCGAAACGAAAATCGTTCTCCACCATATAGAAGTAACCGTATCGCCCGTTGATCTCTTCCAGCAATTCCGAGAGGCTTTTTTGGGTTACACTCAGGAGCTCGATCAACAGACTGGCCGCAAAAACACCGTCTTTCCCTTTGATATGACCGCGAATGGTCAAACCGCCGCTACTCTCCCCACCCAGCAGCGCGTTTTTCTCCTCCATCATGGAACTGATATATTTAAATCCTACCGGTACTTCGTAACATTCTTCCCCGAAATCCCGGGCAATCCGGTCGAGGAGATGGGTGGTGGCCACGTTCCTGACCACTCCGCCTTTCCAACCCTTATATTTCAAAAGATAATAATATAATAGGGCCAGTATATTGTTGGGATGGATAAAATCGCCCTTTTCGTCGATAATCCCCAAACGATCGGCGTCGCCATCGGTTCCGATTCCAATGTCGTAGCCTTTCTCCACTACCAAATCCCGTAAACGCTGCAGGGTATGGGTGGTCGGAGAAGGCAGCCTGCCGCCGAACAAAGTATCGTGCCGATCGTTGATCACTTCGACTTCACAACGAGCGGTCAACAGGATTGTCTGCAAACAAGTCTTGGATACACCGAACATCGGATCCAGAATGATCTTGAGCTTTTGGTTCTTAATCGCTTCCGTGTCGATCATCCCGAGGATGGTGTCGATGTACTCGTTGAACGGGTCGATGATCTCAATCCGCTGTTCCTGCAGAGCTTCCTCAAATGGAAGTGATCGGATTTTCTTCCCCGTCCCAAGGCATTTTTCAATGAATGACTCTAGTTTACCGGTTACTTCCTCGGTAGCGTCGCGGCCTCCTTTGGTAAAGATTTTAACCCCGTTATAATCGGCAGGGTTATGGCTGGCAGTTACCGCTGCGCCGTATGGGACTTGAAGATTCTTCACCGTGAACATGACGAGGGGGGTTGGAGCCACTTTGTCGATGAAATAAACCTTGATTCCGTTACCTGCCAAGACTTCTGCAATCCATTTGGCGGCTTTATCCGATAAAAATCGGCGATCATATCCAATCACGAATCCGCCGTTCGCGCATAATTCCGTTTTGATGAGTTCGGCGACGGCCTGCGAAAGGAGTTGCACGTTATCCTTGGTGAAGTCCTCGCCGATGATTGCCCTCCAACCACCAGTACCAAATTTAATCATCACTGATTCCCCTTTGTGACGCGAGTCTGAAAACGCTACATTTTTTCACTATGAAATAAACTATTGATTCTTAATAAACCCCAACTAAAGATCAAACCCTTATATGGACAAGATCATTCCAATCCCCGGTAGCATAAATCCTGGTTATCGGTCCCTGCCCGTTATGAAATAATTCCGAAGGTCATTTTTGATTGAGGGATTTTGCTTGATATTGTTTTATTCGCCATAGCCCATGTTTTTCCTGCTTATTTTTTTCAATATGCAATAAACTAGATCCTTACGGCCGGAAACGCCAGTTCCGATCGAAGGAACCGGACCACAATAACTCACCGGGGGATTTTAAAACCATCAGATCCGGTGTGGTAAAACTGCCGACGCCATTGCCCGGGGCATATTGCCGTAATGACAAATTCAGGCTGACCATAAACTGCTCCAGGGTTTTCGTATTAAAAGGTAGAGATAGGATGCCCAGTAACCTTCCCGAAGCCTCGGGATTCGGATAAACCAGGATAAATCCTGCTCCCGGATATTTCTTGCCTTGTACCGTTACAGTTTTTGAATCAAATTTGACGGGCATCTGTTTCGCAGCCGCATATTTCGCAGTAAGCCGGTTCTCCGCGACGGTCCCCAGCAAGATTAGATTGGCTCCACGAAGATCTGCCTTGGTGACGGCGGTATCGGGTTTTACCCGGAAACGGCCGACTTTGGTCCCAAAGGAAACCACCGGACCCGTGCTCCAGTCGGCGAGGATCGCGGCGGATTTTTTGAGAATCTCCACTCGTCCGGGTTTACGGGTTCCGTAGACGATAAAAATTGGGTCTGTTACCAGATCTGCCAGCCCGCCCCCCTGATGCGAAGCAAGCCCCGAACGTCGTTCCGGCTGCCAGACAAAGCAATTCCGGGTCGGTGAATAGACGAACTCAGCCCGACTGCCGGCATCCGCCGGAACCGCATAACCGTCAATATCAACTAAAATCCGTCCGTTTTGGGTTAACGCCGGATGGTGTAAATCCAATGAAAATACGGTAAGATTTTCGGTTTC
>DASVMB010000315.1:0-14839 GCA_036384575.1 Bacillota bacterium | reverse complement strand
AAAAATAGAGCCCTTTTTTTCCGAACGGATTTTATAGGGGTCCGATTGGAAGATCAACAGCATTTATGCAGGGGGAGAGATGAATATGCAAACCTATATGGCCAAGCCTGAGGAGGTTCAACATAAGTGGTATCTGGTTGACGCCGAAGGCCAAACTTTAGGACGCTTAGCCTCAACTGTGGCTATGATCCTACGCGGTAAGAACAAACCCACCTTCACGCCGAATGTCGACTGCGGTGACCACGTGATCATCATTAACGCCGAAAAGGTAGTTCTCACCGGCAAAAAAGCGGAAGACAAGATCCATTATACCCATTCCATGTATCCGGGCGGTTTAAAAGCCATCAAGTACGGTCAGCTTTTAAAGAACAAGCCTGAATACGCACTTACCCGTACGATTTGGGGAATGCTCCCCCATAACAGTATGGGACGGAAAATGATCAAAAAACTCCGAGTTTACCGTGGCAACGAGCATCCGCATCAAGCTCAAGTTCCGGAAAAACTCGAGATCAAGGCCTGAGAAGGGAGGAATACTAAATGCCGCGTGCGAAGAAAACTACAAAATCGATGTATTACGGAACCGGGAGACGCAAATGCGCCATTGCCAAAGTTAGATTGGTTCCGGGACAGGGAAATGTGATCGTCAACGGGAAACCGGTGATGGATTATTTTGGGCGGAAAGTATTGGAGCTGACTGTCAGACAACCCATGGCCACAACGGCTACGGAGGGAAAGTATGACGTTTATGCCAGCGTCCATGGCGGAGGTATCTCCGGTCAGGCCGGTGCGGTGAGACATGGTATTGCCCGGGCCTTACTCCGGGTGGAAGACGAATTCCGTCTGCCGCTAAAGAAAGCCGGATTCTTAACCCGTGATCCGCGGATGAAAGAACGCCGTAAGTACGGTTTGAAGAAGGCCCGTAAAGCGCCGCAATTCTCCAAACGTTAACCTCAAAAACACGACCTCGGGTCGTGTTTTTTTTATAGCCTTTTTCGTGAATTCCGTTATACGTTTTCGTGAATTCCGTGTGTTTCGTAGTTTAAGGCCTCAAATCGGTTTTTCAGAGGAACGATAAAGCGAAGGGGTCTTTTCACCACGAAAGGCGCGAAACACACGAAAAAGGATCAAAGAAACCGATATATGTTTTCGTGAATATCGTGTGTTTCGTAGTTTAGGTCCTCAAATCGTTTTTTCAGAGGAACGATAAAGCGAAGGGTCTTTTCACCACGAAAGGCACGAAACACACGAAAAAGGACCATAAAGGAGGAGGGTTTCCATGAAACAGGCGATCCTGGTAGGGGGCGGTCCGGTTAGTTTGAAACAGTTGAAGCAGGAATTGACGATACGTCCCGAGATATTATATGCGGCAGATCGAGGCGCAACCTATCTACTAGAGCTAGGGGTAATGCCGGATCTACTGGTTGGGGACATGGATTCTTTTGCTGAATCGGATCTTAGTCGGTTAGCGGCAGCTGGGGTACAGATTGAAAAATATCCGGAAGCAAAAAATGAGACCGATTTAGAATTGGTCGTAGGTCAAGCTTTGAAAGCCGGAGCCTTGCGGATTCGGATTTTTGGAGGTTTGGGCGGTAGGTTTGATCATACCCTAGGTAATCTGGGATTATTAGTTAACTCTCTAGAACATGGGGTTGAAGCTTATTTAATAGATGAGACCCATGAGATTACTGCTACGAGTCGAGATATTGTTTTGACAGCAAAGCCGGGATGGGCTGTTTCACTCATTCCCTGGACTAACCGGGTTACTGGGGTGACGACCACGGGACTTAAGTTTCCACTTCAGAATGATACCTTATATTTTTCTCATACCCGGGGGATTCATAATCAATTTACCGCGGCAACCGCCAGAGTGACAATGAAGACCGGCATTTTATTGATAGTGAGCTTTAAAGAAGATCAGTTTTAAGGAAACCAATTCTTAAGGGAACGGATTCCTCATCCGTTCTGTCAGGTTCCGAAGACAGACTCCCATTTGACTGAATTAGGAGAAACTGTATATAATAAATCAGGAAGACCTATCAGGGAATGGACTTTATTGGTTATAAGCAGAGGGCTTTTGGTAACCAAGTGAACCCGCCCGATAGCAGGAGGTAATTTAAAATTCTGATTCTCGGGGGTGGATTTATGGCACAGGCCAAACGGATTATGGTCAGTTTGCCGGATAGTCTCCTCCAAGAGGTGGATGGGATCGTCCGCCGGGAAACGGGAAATCGCAGTGCCTTTGTTCGGGAAGCGATGTTGCTGCTCATCGCGGAGCGGCGCCATCACGAACAGATGGAGAGATATCGGCTGGGCTACGAAAAAACCGGTAAGCTTAACCTGGCTTTGGCCGAAGACGGACTCGACGAGGACCTCCGGGATCTGGAGCAATATGAGAATTACTTGCGCGCAGGCGCGCACTCTGTAAACGCGGGCACTCGCACGCGGAGGGATTAACGTCGTGGTTTCAACGATCCGTCGTGGCGATATCTTTTATGCGAATCTAAATCCGGTGATCGGATCGGAACAAGGCGGTCTCAGGCCAGTACTGGTCGTTCAAAACGATATCGGCAATACGTATAGTCCTACCACAATTATCGCAGCCATCACCTCCAAGATTAAACGCGCTAAACTTCCAACCCATATTGAAATCAGTGCCGCCCGATATCAGCTTGAGAAGGACTCAGTCATCCTTTTGGAACAATTACGGACCATCGACAAACAAAGGCTGAGAGAAAGAATAACCCGACTTGACGAGGAGATTATGGCCCGAGTGGACGAGGCCATTGCAATCAGTCTGGGGTTAAAAGCGTTAAGTTAGTATTGGGGCCTCTCTATAAAAGGGCCTTTCTTTTTTTAAAATCGCGCTATATAGAGACTTATTGAAGAATCAGTCATTCAGTATTGTCGGATCGGCGAGACTTGACCAAACTGGTTGAACATGGTAAGCTAAATAATAAGGAAGAAGTGTTTTATCCCCGGGGCTTGCGGCATAGGGTGATTTTACCGACAGGCATCCGGGGACAGGTAATCGCGCACGCGGGTTCAAAAAAAATCAAAGCAGGGTAACCCATGAAGAGTATTTCCTTGACGCTGAAAACAGCCGAATTGACATACGAGATGGGAAGATTATTGGGAGAGCTGGTTAAACCCGGAGATCTCCTTTTTTTATTTGGGGAGTTGGGTGCGGGAAAAACGACCCTCACCAAAGGAATCGCATACGGATTGGGAGTGACGGCTGCCGTTACCAGCCCTACGTTTCAATTACTAAAAAGCTACCAGGGGCGATATTCTCTTTACCATTTGGATCTTTACCGGCTTAAGAGCAGTCTGGAACTGGATATCCTGGAGCCGGAGGTCCTTGCCGAAACCGGAGTGATGGTCATTGAATGGGGGCAATTGCTGTTAGAACGGCTTGGGCCCACTTATCTCGAGATTATCATGGAGTTCGCTCCGGATGGGGCGGGCAGGATTGTTACAATCAACTCAAAAGGACCGGAATATGATCATTTTTTGGAGAGTTTAAGCCATGCTCATCTTGGGTCTTGACACGGCAACTCCCTGGGGAACCCTGGCTCTCTGGGAAGACGGAGAGGTTGTGGCTGAGGCGGGGTTAAAAACCGGGAAGGGCGGCGGAGAATATCTACTGGATCTTCTAGGCACGATGATTCAAAAATCCGGCCGTGAATTCCGGAAGATCGATCTGATTGCCGTAGGCACCGGACCCGGCTCTTTCACCGGAATTCGAGTGGGATTGGCTGCCGTGAAGGGTATCGCGGCAGGCATTGAGCGACCGGTATTCGGCCTGAGCACTTTACGGGTGATTGCCGAGAACGCGCGCTATATTCCGGTTACGTACATAGCCACAGTTTTGGATGCCCGGCGTGAAAGAGTTTATGCCGCTTTATACCGCAAAAGCGATGGGGAAATCTTAGAATGTCTCAAAATGCCTCAAGTAATGGCAGCAACCGAATTTGCCCGACAACTGGCAGCTTATTCCGGAACCGTAATCTGCGGCGACGGTTGTAAAAAATATAGGTCTATCTGGGAACTGGTTCCTGGATTAATGATAGGTCCGGAAGAGTGGGCCAGGCCCTCGGCCGGAAAATTGGCGGCAATTGCTTTTCGTGATTGGGATCGTCGTACCTCCGTTTTATCGGAATTGACCCCCTTTTATCTCGGAAAAGTGGAAGCGGAGGCCCGTTTGGAGGAGGGGTTGAATGCAACCGGAGATCAGCCCGATGCGAGTCGAAGATTTGGAAGAAGTATTGAAGATTGAAGATCTATCGTTTCCGACGCCCTGGTCCCGTAATTCGTTTCTTTACGAGTTGCTTGAGAACGAAAGGGCGATATATTTAGTCGCCAAGTCACCGCTGGGGAATGTCATCGGTTACGTTGGAATATGGGTGATCTTTGACGAAGGTCATATCACTAATCTGGCTGTTCATCCGGGTTATCGCCGTCAAGGGGTGGGGAAGGCCTTGATGCTTGCGTTGGTTGAAGCGGTCCGGAAACGGGACGTCCGTCATTTAACCTTGGAAGTTCGCCGAACGAACCTGGCGGCTCAAGATCTTTACCAGAAACTCGGCTTTGTTCATATGGGGGTTCGACGTAAGTATTATCTGGATAATAATGAGGATGCGCTGATTATGTGGAAGGGGCCTATCTGATAACTAAGCGCGCGGGGATGGGATTACCGGAAATCCGCAATCGCGCCTAATCTTCCCGATAGGATGTGACGACTTGACCAAATCCGATCAGTTGTTAGCGGTGATCGCCGGAATTGTTGTATCTCTCATCTTCGGTCTCTCCTTTTTATTCACCAAAAATTCCCTTTCATTGATGTCTCCGATTGAACTCTTGGCCAACCGGTTTACACTGGCGGCCATATTTTTGTTTCTGCTCAATCTCACCGGGGTCGTACGGATTCGTTTGAATCTAAAGAGATTTGCCGGCATTCTTCCGTTGACACTCTTCCAACCCATCCTTTATTTTCTCGGCGAAACCTTTGGAATACAGCTCACTTCGGCGTCCGAGTCGAGCCTGGTGATTGCGTTGATTCCGGTGGCTGTCACGATACTCGGCGGGCTCTTCCTCCACGAGCAGGCCGGATGGCGTCAGTGGCTGTTTGTTTTATGCTCCGTGGCCGGCGTTGGAATGATTGTACTCGCCGGTTCCGGAGCAAATTTGGCAGTTCATACCGCGGGTATGGCTATCCTGCTTCTGGCTGTAGCGGCTGCTGCGGTATATAACATCTTATCCCGCAGGTACTCAGCCACTTATTCGCCACTGGAGATAACCACCGGAATGATGTATGCGGGGGCGGTATTTTTTAATCTGTTACGGCTAACGGCTTTTCCTGCCAAAGGGTTTTATTTTCAGGGGTTCACCCGGATTGGATCTTTATTCCCCCTGATTTATTTGGGACTACTCTCTTCGGTCGGCGCCTTTTTTCTAGTGAATTATATGTTGAAAAAAATGGCTGTGGCCAAGGTGGCGGCCTTCAACAATTTAACTACCGTGGTTTCGGTGGCCGCCGGTGTTATCTTCCGCGGGGAGGCTCTCGGACCTTACCATTTGGTCGGCGGTTCCTTGATTCTCATCGGAGTCTGGGGGATCAATGCGCTAGACAAGTCAAAGGC
Source organism: Bacillota bacterium (assembly GCA_036384575.1). Taxonomy (GTDB): domain Bacteria; phylum Bacillota; class UBA4882; order UBA8346; family UBA8346; genus DASVMB01. Next base: position 9,200 of record DASVMB010000315.1, on the reverse strand, counting down.
AATGGGCTAACGATTTTGGCAGTTCCCACGGACAGTTTGCTGCCCGGGGTGTTTCTTAGGGAATCTAATAAAAATGAAAAAGGAGTGAAGCGAAATGACCGACATATCTGAACAGGTCGGGGATCAAACTGCGCAACATCTGTTAAAGATGGGTAATTTGGCTGCGGAATCTTTAAAGCTCGCCATCCAGGCACTGCGTGATCAGGATGTAAAGCTGGCTTTAAAAGTCATTGAACAGGATGATCAACTCGACAATTTACAGATCGTCGTTGAGGAAGAGATTGAACGGGGTATCGGTACCAACAGGAATCCTTCGTTGACAACCTTCGACTTGCGCCGCGATTTGGCCATGGCCAAGATCGGGGTTGACTTGGAGCGGATCGGAGATTACGCCACCAACATCGCCGAGGTAGTCATGGAACTGAAAGATGAATCCTATCTAAAACCCCTGGTTCACATCCCTCAGATGGCGAATCTGGTGATGAATATGGTCAATACATCATTGAAGGCGTTCATCGAAAAAAATGCCGACCTGGCCGATGCGGTTTGTCAGCGGGACGATGAAGCCGATAATCTCTATGAGGAGGTCCGGGAGGAGTTGATCCGGATCACCGGTCAGGAGTCCGACCCGCGTAAGGCCTACCAAGCTTCACGTTTTCTATTGATCGCCGAGTGGCTTGAACGGGCCGGGGATCACGCCACCAATATCGGAGAGGCGACGATTCATATTGTTACTGGAAAACGGGTCAAATATTAATGTGTCTGCAGGATCAAATACGAAAGTCCATTTGTGCGTCGAGATCGATGTAGAATTTTAATCGCGATTTATCCTACTATACCCGGTGCCCTTAGGAAGGACACCGGGTTTCTTATCATTTCTTACCGCCCCAATCATAATGTGTAGTCTCAAGTCATAAAGATTAGCGGATGTCATTTTGGAGTAACGGGGCGGTGCAATCCGGATGACCGGGAAGTCATTTTCTAAACTTTTAATCATTCTTTGGGCGGTAATATTGATCGTCATGACCGTCAGTCTCCAGTTTCGTTCCGGCATCTTTCAAGTTCGGCAAAGCGCGCTCCGGGAGATGTTGCTTAAAAAGGATCGGAAAGATGCGTTTTTCATAGGGCTTAGACGGATCATTGGCAACAACACGGTCCAGACCAAGGTGACGTGCGAAGATGGTGATGAGTTTACCCTGATGGAACGGGATATCACTACTGCCAATAATCCGGTAGGGAACGGCGATTTGATAAACATCGATACCAAGCAATTGCACTTGACTCTTTATCGGGACGGTAAGGTTTTCCGGAGATATCCGGTGGCTGTCGGCGAGCCGGATACTCCCACTCCGATCGGGGAGTGGCGGATCATTCATAAGGGCGGCAATTGGGGAAATGGTTTCGGGGTCCGTTGGATGGGACTGAATGTACCCTGGGGAGTCTACGGTATCCACGGTACCAATAAACCCTGGTCAATCGGAACACGTGCCAGCCATGGCTGTATCCGGATGTTCAACCCCCATGTGACCGAGCTTTATGATTTGGTGAAACTGGGGACTCCGGTTCATATCACCGGTAATTTACGACCGGCTGTGCCCCGGGCGGATATTGGACGCAATAATACCGGCCGTGATGTAGTTTATATGCAGTTTGCTTTGCGCAAGGCCGGGTTCGACCCGGGAACAGTCGACGGCCGTTTCGGCGAGAAAATGGAACAGGCTGTACAGCAACTGCAGCTTTTTTATGGCCTAACACCCACAGGAAGAATCCGTTCTAACGAACAGTATCTGCTCAAACTAAAATGACCAGGGGGTGCGGGAAGGAGAAGGTGAAGGAGCCAATGCGACTAAAAGGTCATAACCGCTTCATCTACCTTGGCTTAATCCTTTTATTTCTGGTAGGGTTGATGATCCCGATTTATTTGCGATTTTCCAGAGTGAAATTGGGCGATCGGGAGATCCACTGCAATCCCAGAGCCAGGATCAATCCGCGTAAAGAGTATCATATACGGTTATGGGATTATGACCGGCCAATCCTGACGAGCCGGGACGGATATCGGCGTTACCTCGAAGAGGCCATAGCCGCTTTCAGAAAACAGTACCCCGGAGTCCATGTCGAAGTCCGGTTATTGGAGGCCTCAACCGGCCCCAAGGAGTTAAGACAAGCGCTTGAGAATCATACTGCCCCGGATCTTTACTGTTCCGCCTGGGAGATACCGTCTTTCGACTGGGACTGCCAGATCCCGGTAGGGTTCTTTTTAAAAGACACGGAACAAGAGTTGTATTATCCGGGACTCTTGAACCTCGTCCGATTATACGGGGTGGTATGTTATTTCCCTTATTGGACGGCGCCGCGTTTTTGGATTGGTAACCGGAGGCTTCTGGAGAAAGCCGGTTTCAATATCGGATTATTACAACAATCCGGTTGGAGTATGTCCGAATTGTTGGTTGCCGTTAAAAGAGCCGGGCCTGGCAGGTATTTATTGGTAGGTGATTCAGGAAGTAACGGCTTTCTCACCCAATTATCGGTGAACAGCATGAAAGGCCTTGAACAATATCGTCCCAAAGTTACCGATATCCGGGAAGCACTTGGTTTTTTGGATACACTTCGCGACCAAAAGGCTTTACCGGAAGACTTTGATACCCGGATGCTGGAATATTTCCTAAACGGAAAGGCTATGGTTCTGGCTGGTGCCAATCTCAGCCTGTATGGCTGGGTCAAAAATTATCTTAGAGATCGTCAATCGAATGTAACTCCATCCGACGGAAGTGAGCCGAATTCATCTAAAGATAACCGGGATGGATTAACTCAATGGGATCCGGTATTATTACCCGTACCTCACCAAACCGATGCTGCGGCGCGATTGTTGGCTGAGAATGGAGTCATTGCAGTCTATCGCAGCAAATTTACCATCGGGGACGATCAGATTGCCGTAGCCGTGAAACTGGGTCAATTTTTAAGCACTTACCGGCAGACAAGGCCTTGGCAAGAATTACTGGTCTGTCCTGCGGCGATGGCGAATACGGAATATTGGGCGGCAGGAACTGGTTTGACCCCGAGTGACTTGCGATTGATTGATCAGTCCTTAAGGCATACGTCGCTTCTTAATCTGAATTTTTCACCCATCAGGGCCCAAGAGTTTGATCGTGTGATCCGGGAGTATTATCTGCGAAAAATCAATCTGGAGATAGCAGAATCAAGGTTGGCACAATTGATGAATGAACCCGGCGCAATCTCTTTTTGACTCTTCTGTTATCGGGTATTCCCAAATGAACTGAAACGTGTATAATTAGGATCAGAATCGGTTGAAAGACAATCATTTGGACAACCTCCGGGTTGCCCTTACATTTTATTGAGGTGATGGTGGATATGGATCCCCTTAATTCGGATTTGGCCAAGGAATTTTCGGGTCTTGATCAATTGTTTCGCATTTACCATCAATTAGATTTGGATATCGCCGGACTGAAAATAAGAACGGGCCTCGATTGCATTCCTTCCTGCCGAAGTTGTTGCGCGACGTCCCAAACGAATATTGAGGTTAGTCTATTCGAGTTGATTCCCCTCGCCATCCATCTCTGGGAAGTGAATGAGGCCGAGTTTTGGCTTGACCGAACAGCGGCTGCCGGGACAAATTCCCCCTGCGTGCTTTACATGGCGGATCCAAAAGAGAGTCCCATCAGTGGCTGCCGCTATTACCAGCTACGTCCGCTCATTTGTCGACTATTCGGCTATGGGGCGATCCGTGATAAATATGGAAAGTTCCGGGCGGTAATATGCAGATCCATGAAACTCCTCCGCCCGGATTTGGTCCATCGTGCCGAGCAGCTCATGGATACAGGGTTAGAAGTCCCGGATTTCTCAAGTGTTACCCGGTCGGTTGCAGTGCTTAACCCCTATTTGAGCGAACCCAGGTATCCGATTAATCAGGCGTTTAGCCTTGCTTTGGAGAAGGTGGGATATCGCCGCAGTCTATTAAGGTCTGCCGGGGAATGTAATGAAGAGAACCCAGATCCAACAAAACCCCATCCTCATTTGGGCCGCACTGCTTAGGTAAGGTAAGAATAAATTCTACAAGTAAATATTATCCTAATGAATATTTACTTGTATTATATTTTACATGTATAATATTCTTATCATTAGTATTTGGGGTGCGACCAATGAATAATTCGGAATTGTTTCTGTTGAGTTTGATTAACCAAGCTCCACGTTACGGGTATGAGATCGCCCAGTTTTTAGAGGAGAGTAATGCCGGTCTCTGGCTGAATTTGAGTATGCCCTATGTCTATCGGTTACTTAAGGGGTTTGAGGCCAGGGAATGGGTTCGATCACGTTCGGTGGAGTCGGATCACAACCGGCCCAATAAAAACATTTATGAGATTACCGAATTGGGACAGGCGGTTCTCGTCAAGACATTAACGACCATTGACTTCAACGATGATAAGATTTATTTCGGGACAGATGTGGCACTCGCGGTTTACACTATCACCGGACAGAGCTTTGATCTGCCTACGTTGATTCGAAACCGGACCCGGCATGTCACCGAAGAGCTAAACCGGTTTGCAGCCAGTGATACGCAAGGCGATTTATCTGCGGATGAGATCATGGCCCGATTGATTATTGAACATCGAATCAGTTTCCTCCGGGCCGAGCTTGAATGGCTGCAAAAAGTTCAGGGTGCTCTGGACAAAATGGCATGAATCAGGGAATCAAGTTACGGTATCCTTTTGGGTCCAAAAGGCTTTTCAGACCCGGTCGGCAGGAATGGGTGGGCGGTTGTCGAATCTTCATGGTAAGTATTTTATTGGAGGGATCGCGATGGATGAAGAGCGGATTCTGATTGTGGAGCCGGAGAGCAGAATAGCCGAATTGGCGGTCTTAAAGCTTTCCAACGCGGGCTATTTGGTCAGCAACGCGGTGAATATCGAAGATGCTCTTAAAAAACTGAATGCTAACCCGCCGGATATCATCATCGCCAATCCCAATTTACCGGCATCATCGGGTGATGGGTATGAGTTTTGCAATGAAGTCCGGCATAATCCGAAGTGGATGAAAATACCTCTGGTTTTATTGGTTGATCAAGAGTTTAACGAGGAACAATTTAAGCAATGGGGCGTTAAAGTAGATGATTTCCTCATCAAACCGTTTAGTCCCAAAGCGTTACTGAATAAAGTCAACTCCCTGATGGTAAAGATTCGTCTGACCAAGGCGCTTAATCCCCTGACCGAGCTTCCCGGGAAGGTTCATTTGGTGGAAGCCTTGAATTCACGCTTGGCTGATGGAAATAAATTGGCGCTTATCTTTGCGGATCTAAAGAAATTTGCGATGTACAACCAGAATTACGGATTTGACAAAGGCGATGAAGTCATTCGGTTTCTAGCAGGAGTGCTTCATGATCAGATTGAACAGAGTGGAACCAATGCAGACCTGTACCATCTGGGCGGGGACGATTTCTGCATTCTAATGGACAACGGTGATCCGGCCGGGCTTTGTGAAGCGATTATCCATCGTTTCGATGAGGAGATCGCCGGTTTTTACCCGGAGGGTGATCGCAATCGCGGTGGAATGGTCATGGCCAACCGCCAGGGAATCATCGAACAATGGCCGATTCTAACCATTGGACTCGGTATCGTCAGTAACGAACGGCGTACACTCTCGGGTTGGTTGCAGGCCGAAGCGATTGGCGCCGAATTACTGAAGTATTGTAAAACAATGCCGGGGAGCCAGTATTCGAGGGACCGGCGAGGCGCGTAAGATATAAACGGATGATGGAAAAACCGACATCTCTAAGAGTAATCAAAAATGCTCTGGCTCGGGAGGGTTTGGCCCCCCGGAAAAGCCTGGGACAGAACTTTTTATGCGACGCCAACATTCCTAACAAGATTGTTGCTGCCGGGGCGGTTGAAAAAACAGATTTGGTTTTGGAGATCGGACCGGGGTTGGGCGTCTTAACCTCCATCCTGATCGAACAGGCCGGGATGGTCATTGCAGTTGAATATGATCGGGGACTTTTCCGGATCTTGCAAGAGAATTTGGCCACGGTTCCAAATTTACGCCTCATCAATCAAGACTTCCTGCAGGTCGATCTTTGGTCATTACTTGAACCATTGCGTAACGATTTTCCTGTCTTTAAGGTCATCGCCAATCTTCCCTACTATATTACTACCCCAGTGCTTTTCAAGCTGGTTGAGTCTGGTCTGCACTGGGGGGGTATGGTTTTCTTAATCCAAAAAGAAGTCGCCGAAAGGTTATGCGCCGGGCCGGGCAGCGATGCATACGGCGCTGTGACTGTGATGATAAATTTCTTCGGTACCGTGGAGAAAGTGGCGATGGTACCGCGAACAGTGTTTTACCCTGTCCCTCAGGTGGATTCGGCGGCAATCCGGATTACACCACATCCCGGCCCGACTGAACTCTATCCTAGTCTTCACCGGGTGGTTCAAGCCGCTTTCGGTCAACGCCGTAAGACGATTTTAAATGCATTATTCGCAGGCGGAATATTGTTGGGGAGTAATGAAAAATCTGAGTTGGCAGTCAGTCTCCGCGATCTTGGGATCGACCCGGAACGTCGTGGCGAGACGCTGGCTCTTGAGGAATTTATAAAAATTGCCCGGATTGCCGCAATGGCGCCATAGATGACGGTTCTCCGGGTTTTAGACTTGTAACTTAGAAGGTGCAACAATGTTTTTTATTAGTCCATCCCGGGGAAGGCTAACCTTTGATCAGGTTTTTAAAGATATGACCGATTTCATTAAACAGAACCCGGATTCTAAGTTTAAATTAATCGTAGGGACTGATTCCCAACTTCGTGAAGAGGTATGTTATGTAACGGCCATCATTATTCTCCGGGAAGGGAAAGGCGGCCGTTTTTACTATGCCAAGGAACGTGAACGGACCAAACTTGGTTTGAAACAAAGGATTTTTTACGAGACTTCCCGAAGCCTGTCGGTGGCGGCCAAATTAGCCAAGAAACTTGCGGAAAACGGCTGGTCGGACCCGGAGATCGAAATTCATTTGGATGTGGGTGAACAGGGTAAAACCAAGGATATCATTCGTGAAGTGGTAGGAATGGTCACGGGCAGTGGTTTTGACGCCCGAATTAAACCCGATTCCTATGGCGCATCAAAGGTGGCCGATAAGTTTACCAAGTAATTTTATATCTGTAGCGGTTGTTTGTGCGCCTTGATTTTTTCAATCCATGGCGTGAAGCCGAGATTTAGAAGGATAGATAGCGGATCGGCCAGTACCAACCGCTATTTTTCTTTTAACAAAATTGAAAAACTCACTTAAAATGGGGTTGACAAGTATCGATAGTTCCAGTATAATATTTTGCTTGACAAATGCGGACGAGCCATGGTATACTTTTGTTTAGCAGAAAAGGATGGTGAATTGGATGAAGGAGGTTGGGATTTTAGACCGTATCCGCGAAGATTTAAATCTATTCGTAGGGAAACCGATTAGAATAAAGGCCAATCGGGGAAGGAAACGTATTTTCGAAGTTGAAGGAATCCTCGAACAAACCTATCCCAAAGTCTTCGTAGTCCGTTTTAAAGAGCGTCAAGTCGAACGGCGTATCTCTTATAGTTATGCTGATCTTTTAACAAAAGCCGTGGAACTTTCAGACGGCGACAACCGGATCGGGTTGTCCGCCGAATCAGCCACCGGCTAAGCTTAAAGCCCGTCAAATGACGGGCTTTTTTCCTGCTTGTCATCATGATCTAGATTTCCAGCGGTTTTATTTTTTAGGTAAAATATTCAACCCGCGCTGTAGGGAAAAAATGGGCGATCAATGAGTATAGATGCTGTTGTAATTGATGATATTCAACTTCCGGGTAGATAAACTTAACAAGCCCGTATTTACCGTATTTCGGACGACGTCGGCTCTCGTCCAGATCCAGCAGTGTCCCGGGAAACCGTTCCTCGATTACCTTTTTGGCGCTACGGGTAAAGCGATGGCTAATCAGTTCAAAGGTTAAGTCCGGTGGAATCGGTTGTAAGGCGGCTGCGACCTGATCAAGCAGCGAAGCGTAATCTTGCTGGTAATCCGGATAGATGAAAAGCGGGGCAATGATGAAACCTACCGGATAACCGGCTTGGCTCATCCGGCGGGCTGCCGCGATCCGTTCTTCCAGAGGGGCGGTGTTTTGTTCGAAACGTTTCACTACCGTCGGGGTGTTAATACTAAACCGGAATCTTGTATGACCGTGATGCTCCAAGTCAAGCAACGGAGTGACATTAGAAAACTTGGTCACCACGCGTAGTCTGGCATTGCTCAATTCTCCGATGAAATCGATGGTTCGGGCGAGTGAGCCGGTGATATGCTCAACAGCTAACGGATCCGAAGTGCTGGCCGCTTCAAAGGTGATGATTTTTTCCGGATCTTTATCGCTAAGTGTTTTTACCCGGCTCAGGATTTCGTCGATATTTACATAAACCCTGATGTAGGGCTTTTTACCCAGATGGGTCTGGAGATAACAGTATTGGCAACCTCCGGGGCAGCTTGTCGCCAATGCGAACTCGAAGTCGGCCGAGGGTTTGCAGGTGGAGAGGTGTAAATCCCGTTTTACTCCTACCACCAGAGTCCTTTTACCTTCGCGGTAACTTTGCATGGCATTGACTCCCGGAATTCCGGTTACCCGGTTGTGGGAACCGATAACCCGGACCGGAATGCCGGCTGCATCCAGTTGCTTCAGGATCTTTTTTCCCAGTGGATATTCAAGGGAGGCTTCCTCAAAGAAAGCCCTTTTCGGTTCAAATAGCTTCATGGTAATATGATACCGAATCATCCATAATATATTCCTGGGCCCTTAAAGGGGGGTTTTTAATGGAAGACTGGCGCCAACAAGTGGAAACGGATTTGAAGGGAATTATCCAGAGCAGGGATGTGCCGATGTCCCGAATAACTACATTTCGGATTGGCGGACCCCTGGATCTTTTGACGGAGCCGATGGATCTCGGGGAGCTCCGGCGGGTGCTTGCGTTTTGTCAAAAGTATCATTTGCCGTGGTTTGTATTGGGGCTAGGTTCGAATTTGCTGGTGCGGGATAAAGGTATTCGGGGTGTGGGTATTCGATTGGGCGGGGACTTTAAGTCCTGGCGGGCTGAAGGCGTCCAGATCAGGGCCGGTGCCGCGGTTACTTTGGCGGATTTATCCCGGGGCACTGCTTGCCTGGGCCTTACGGGACTGGAGTTTGCCTGTGGAA
>DASVMB010000314.1:0-2676 GCA_036384575.1 Bacillota bacterium | reverse complement strand
TGTCGGCAATCTTGATCCCCGGAGGGATTTCAGCGATGTCCGGGATGTCGTGCGCGGATACTGGCTTGCTTTAAAGAAAGGAAAGGCCGGGGAGGTTTACAATATTTGCAGCGGGAACGCATTAACCATCCGGCAAATCCTCGATATTCTGCTGAGTTTCGCCAAGTGTTCCATTGAGGTTAAGGTAGACCCCTCCCGGATGCGTCCCTCGGATGTATCAGTGCTGCTTGGTTCCTATAAGAAGTTTTCCAAGATCAGCGGCTGGGAACCGGCAATTCCCTTTGAACGGACCTTGGCCGACTTATTGGAATATTGGCGGCAGCGGCTCGAGACAACCGCCGGTGGAAACGGTTTTTATTCCCGACCTTAAAAACCTTGCGCCGGGTCTCTCCGTGGACAGTCCGGGTAGATTTAGGTATAATGAATAATAATGGATTTAAATGCCTTTATCATCTGGACATCTTATCAACTAATATTGGAGTCAAGGGATGAATAAACAGTATTCGGTAGTCTTTAAAAATCGTGACATCGTCCGGCAGGTAACTGAGGGGACTCTTTTAGAAAGCATTATCCGGGAGGTGGAGCCCGGTTTTGTTTTTCCCTGCAATGGGCGGGGAAGCTGCGGCAAATGCCGGGTTCGCGCCGAGGGTGAACTTACCCCGCCGACCTCCACCGAGATTCGCCACCTGGGATCGGCGGCACTCGCCGCCGGGGTTCGTCTTGCCTGTCAGGCGAAGGTAATTGGACCGGTTCAAGTAAAATTACCGGAGATGATTTCCGGCGAAGCCATTCTGAGCGCCGGTTATTTACGAAGCCAGGCTCCGGATCCCTTGTGGAGCAGGGTTAGACTTGAAAAACCGGAACCGTTAACCTGGGAAGCCATTGCTTCCGTTCTACCAGCGGATTGCCGTCCGTCATTGAACGTATTGCGGGAGATTCCGCGGTTACCCCGGGAAACCCCGGAATTGAGCCTCGATATCCTGAATGGACAAGTCATCGGAGTTACCGCCGGCTCCGACCCCGGAGCCTGCTATGCTGTAGCGGTTGATATCGGCACAACCACCCTTGCCGCCTATCTGGTGAATCTGGCGACCGCCGGGATCGAGCGAACCGTTTCGGCCTTTAATCCTCAGGGCAGTTACGGCGCGGATCTCATCTCACGGATCAGTCACGCCGCGACAACGGAGGGTTTAGAAGAATTGCATCGGGCAGTGATTGCAGCCGTTAATCGTTTCGTCGTGGAATTGGCTTGTGCCGCCGGGATTCATCTATCTCAAATTATCCAGGTAAATCTGGCCGGCAATTCCTGTATGAGCCAACTGTTTTTGAAAGTCGACCCCGAATCCCTGGGCAGGTTACCTTTTGAACCGGTGGTCAAGGACCTGGTACGGATGACTCCGGCTGAATTAGGCCTGACCATCAATGCCGATGGGTTGGTTTATGTGCTACCGGGGATCGGCGGTTTCATCGGTTCCGATATCAGCGCCGGGGCGCTTGCCTGCGAATTAAACGGGGATAAAACCGAGCTGTTTATCGATATCGGCACGAACGGCGAGATTATCCTGACCGGCAAAGGCCGGATGCTGGCCAGTTCCACCGCAGCAGGGCCCGCTTTTGAGGGGGCCAAGATCTCCTGCGGCAGGTTGGCCGGACCCGGAGCCGTCGCCGATTTGCAATTTACCCCCGCCGGACTGGAACTAGTGACCATCGGCAACCAGCCGCCCTCCGGCATCTGTGGAACCGGATTGATCCGCGCCGTAGTTGAACTGGTGAAGCGGGGAATCATTGAGGAAACCGGGCGTTTTGCGGATGGATTAAGTGATCCGCGTTACGACCCGGAACAGAAGCGCTATTATCTCACTGAACGGAATGTATCAGATCAAGAAGTGGAGCCGGTCTACATCTCCCAGCAGGATATTCGCCAGTTTCAACTAGCCAAGGGGGCTGTTTACGCGGGGATTCACCTCTTGATGAAGAAACTGGGTTTGAAACCGGAGGATTTATCTACCGTGTATCTGGCCGGCGCCTTTGGATCCTATCTTAAGCCCGAGGATGCCGTCTTTTTGGGATTATTGCCCCCTGTACCACTGGACCGGATCAAAGCCGTAGGAAATACAGCCGGAATGGGCACGGTCATCACGGTACTCTCCCAAACCGCCCTGGAGGATCTCCGCTTATTGACCCGCAGGATCGAACATGTGGAGTTAGCTAACGATCCTGAGTTTACCGAGATTTTTACTGAGGCAATGATGTTTAGGGATAGTGATTAGTTATTGGTTGAATGCCAAATCAGGATGTAAGTGCGTGCTTATGTTCCTGGAGGTAGTCATGAAGGAAAAGACGCGCGGATGTTCCTGGGGTAAATCAAGATGGAAGGGCGTGCGGTTCTTTCAGACCGGTCTGCGGCCCATCATCTTCACTTCCTTTTTGCAATTTCTAAATTATGGCATTATTGATGTATTAGTTACAGTTTATCATAGATCAACAATGTTTTAAACATCTTTCGGATCCCACTTTTCGCTCAAATCTACAGGAGTTTCTTATCGGATCATTGAGATAATGGCATGGTTGACTTTTTTGTAGAATCTGATATACTATACCCTGTAGGGTATATTGATAAGGAGGAATTTCAATGGTGAATCTAACGGAACAAAATTTTGAATCTGAATTGCTGCA
>DASVMB010000313.1:0-2512 GCA_036384575.1 Bacillota bacterium | reverse complement strand
TGTTCAAAACGGCTTTGGGGCTGTTTTGGGGCCGCAGGACAGTTGGCTGTTGTTACGGGGGATTAAGACGTTGCGAGCCCGGATGGTAATCGAACAGCAAGCGGCGTTATTAATCGCCAAATGGCTGCAACACCAGTCGTGGGTGACGGATGTTTATTATCCGGGCTTACCCGAACACCCGGGTTATAAAATTCATCAAACACAGGCCACCGGGTCCGGCGCGGTTTTATCATTTAAGACCGATACCCCTCGACGCGCCATTCAAATCATGCAAAAGGTTAAATTGTGGTCCGTGGCGGTTAGCCTAGGGGGCGTTGAATCCATCCTGTCCTATCCGGTCAAGATGTCTCATGCCTCGATCCCCCCGAAGGAACGGGAACGATTGGGAATCACCGACAATCTTATCCGTTTGTCGGTTGGACTGGAGGAGGCTGAAGATCTGATGGAGGACTTGGAAACGGGATCCAGATCATTGGGCTTGTAATGGATGAGTACCCAAAGGATCGACAAACATTAGCCTAACTTTATATTTGGAAACAATAAAGATTCAGGGGGTTAAATATTATGCCGATTAAGATTCCCAATAACTTGCCTGCCAGTGAAACGCTGAATCATGAGAATATCTTTGTGATGAATGAAGAACGGGCTTTCCATCAAGATATCCGGCCCCTTAAAATTGCCATTTTGAATCTAATGCCGCTTAAAATTACCACAGAGACACAGATCCTTCGTTTGATAGGCAACTCACCCTTGCAGATAGAGATCGTATTGATCCATCCTAAAAGTTATCAATCGAAGAACACATCTGAAGAACATCTGATCAACTTTTACAAAACTTTTGATGAAATTCAGGATCAAAAGTTTGACGGCTTGATTATTACCGGCGCTCCGGTCGAGCAAATGGAATTTGAGGAAGTCGATTATTGGGAGGAACTGACCTTGATTATGGATTGGGCCAAACATAATGTGTTTTCCACTTTTTATATTTGTTGGGCTGCCCAAGCCGGTTTGTATTATCATTTCGGCGTCCCCAAATATCTTTTGCCCAAAAAGGTATTCGGTGTTTTTCCCCACAGGATTTGCAGGAAGTACGTCAAATTAATGCGGGGGTTTGATGATCTTTTTTACGCACCCCATTCACGCCATACGGAAGTGAGAAAACAGGATATTGAAAAAGTTCCTGAATTGGAAATACTGGCGGAATCACCGGAGGCGGGAGTTTATATCGTTGCCACGAAAGACGGCCGCCATATTTTTGTAACAGGGCATTCGGAATATGACCCGTTGACTCTAAAATGGGAATATGACCGTGATATAAGCAAGGGGATGGCGATAGACCTGCCCAAGAATTATTTCCCGGATGGGGATTCCACCAAAGAACCCATCGTCAGATGGCGTAGTCATGCCAATCTGCTATACGTAAATTGGTTGAACTATTATGTATATCAGGAAACCCCATATGATTTGAATGAGATTGGATAAATATCGTGAAGCTGTCTTTCATGGACAGTCTTTTTTTTAAATTTGAAACCACTGTCTTTACCATTCGTTAATATTTACACAGCTCGACATATATTGGGTTGTGTGGTAATATAATGATCAGATAAAACTAAAAAACTAAATTAGTTTTTCAGGTTCATGGAGGCGGAAATGAATTCAGGTATAGAGGATAAGCGTGAATTGGTCATCAATACGGCAATTCGCTTCTTCACCCGGCAGGGTTTCCGCAAAACCAGCATGGATGAGATCGCTCACGCCGCCAGAGTGAGCAAAGCCACTATTTATCAGATGTTCGGCGATAAAAGCGGTCTTTTGGGAGAGGTCTATAAGCAAAAGGGCAAGGAGCTCTATGAAAAGATGCTCCAGGCGATTGCCCCGGGGACGGCCACTATCCCTCAGTTACTGCAGATGCTCAGTTTCGCCCGGGAGTTCTGCAGCCAGGATCCACTCTTCAGCCAGTTTATGGACCAGCGGGAGATTGAGGAGTTGGAAGCGATCCCGCAGTTCCAGGATATCGTCAGTGATTCGGTGGATTTGATCGACAAATTGCTGACCCAGGGCATCGCCAGGGGAGAGATCCGGCCGATGCCTACCCGGATGGCCTCGTATTTCATGTTCCGGATCGGATTTTACATAAGCCAATACGGCCGGGAATTGTTCACGATGTTTTCCATGGATGATATTTTAAACTTTTTTGATTCGGTATTGACCCGCGGAATTGCAGCCGACGATGGGCGCCGGTTGGATTGAGACCTTGGATTCAGCGTGCGCGGCTGAAAAGGAGCGTTTTTTACAAGCGAGTTGGTAAGTGTGTTTATAACAAAAAAAAGAGATCAAGGAGTGTAGAACAATGGGAAAAAGAAAACAGTGGTTAGTTGTTTGTCTGACGGGATTGTTGGCCCTCTCCGGCATCGTGGGCGCAGCCGCCCTGACGGGAGAGGAGATTTTAAGTAAGGTGGACGGGGTGCTTGACTCCAAGACGACCATCATGGATGCGGTAATGACCACCGTG
>DASVMB010000312.1:0-2949 GCA_036384575.1 Bacillota bacterium | reverse complement strand
ATGTCCGGGAGTATCTTGTTAAAAATCTCGGCTTCAGCGAAGACGAACTGCGTTGGGGCGGTTACAAGATCTATACTACGCTCGATTTGAATTACCAACGCCGGGCCGAGTTAGCCTTGCAGCAAATCCCGGGTTTTTCCGCAAAAATTCAACCTCAGGCGGCTTTGGTGACATTAGACCCTACCAACGGAGGAATCTTGGCGATGGTTGGCGGACGGGATTATGCCCGGAGCCAACTGAACCGGAGTATTACCGCATACCGTCAGCCGGGATCCGCTGTGAAACCTTTTGTCTACGCCACTGCGTTTGAGAAAGGAGCCTATAACGCGGCATCGGTCTTTGAGGATAAACCGCTCTCCATTACCCTTGAGAATGGCACGGTTTGGACACCCACAAACTATGATAACACTTATAACGGCCGGATGACCTTGCGTGAGGCACTCCGTCAATCGGTTAATTCCGTGGCGGTCCAGCTTTTACAGGCAGTCGGGGTAGACGCAGTAGCCGAACAGATGGAAAAGATGGGTATCAACAGTCTGGTTAAGAGCGGTTCGAATAACGATCTGAATTTGGCCCCACTGGCCCTGGGGGGCTTGACCAAGGGAGTCACCCCGATGGAATTGGCGCTGGCCTATACTCCCTTTGCCAATCAAGGCAATCTGGTCAAACCGTTCGCAGTTCGTAAGGTTTTGGACGGCCACGGCAATCTGTTGAAGCAATTTGCTCCCGCTTCACCGCAACCGGCATTGTCCCCGCAGACCGCTTTCATCATGACCATGCTGATGGAGGATGTGATTGATCGTGGCACCGGGGTTCGGGCCAAGCTGCCGGAGAGACCGGCGGCAGGTAAGACCGGAACCACCAGTGATTATACAAACGCCTGGTTCGTGGGATATACTCCGGATCTGTTGACCACGGTTTGGATCGGAAATGATCGACAGGGGGTACCCATGCGGTACAAGGAGGGTAATATCGGCAGTGCGTCGGCCGCTGAGATCTGGGGCAATTATATGCGTGCCATCACCGTGGGTCGGCCGGTAACCCAGTTCACTCAACCCTCCGGGATTGTATGGGCGGATGTCAATCCCGACACAGGTCAGGCTGTCCCGGGATGGCTCGCTGGAAACAGTTATAAAGAGGTTTTTGCGGAACAAAATGTTCCGCAGAGCGCGGCATATAAGCTCTGGCATTGGCTTTTCCCGGGGCAAAAAGAAGAGCCGCAGACGGAAGCCCCCGGCACGGATGGAGCGGATACTCCCAACCCGGGTACTCCCGCTACAAACAGGGCGGAACCGGTGGTTTCACCCTCGCCGGCTCCGGGGAATCAGACGGGAACCGACTCGGTTCAACCTCCCGTACCGGCGGTTTCTCAGCCTTAGAAATTTGTGAGGAATGAAGGTGAACGGGATGCGTCTCGATCGGTATCTGTCCAATATGGGTCGGGGTAGTCGGAGCCAAGTCAAGCGGTTGATCCGCTCCGGCCAAGTCACGGTCAACTCTGATACCTGCCGGAATGAAGCAATGGCGGTAGATCCCGGTTCAGATGAGGTGACTTGCGCCGGGGAAATTGTAGTTTATCGAGAGTTCATTTACCTGATGCTCAATAAGCCGGCAGGGGTTCTTACTGCTACTGAAGATGGCCGGGGCCGGACGGTTCTCGATCTCATTGGACCGGAGATACCGAAACGGGGATTGTTCCCTGTCGGCAGGCTTGATAAGGATACCGAAGGGTTGTTATTATTGACCAATCACGGGGAGCTGGGGCATAGACTACTGGCTCCCCAAAACCATGTTCCCAAACGGTATTACGCCCGGGTGACGGGGGCGGCAGGAACAGTCGATCAGCAGGCTTTCGCTACGGGCGTGGAACTGGACGACGGCTACCGGACTCTTCCGGCGGGGCTGGAATTGATCAGCTCCGGGGAGGTCAGCGAGGTTATCGTGGAGATCCATGAAGGAAAGTTTCACCAGATCAAGCGGATGTTTCAGACATTGGGAAAACGAGTCCTGTACCTCAAGCGGTTGACTATGGGCCCGTTGTGTCTGGATGAGTCATTGACGTCCGGTTCATACCGGGAGTTGACGGCGGATGAGATTAAGGCAATCAACGATTTGGATACTTAAGGGCGTTTGACTATTGGCTGCAAAAGCCGTATAATGAGTTTAAAAGTAACATAATGTTTTTGTCTCACGGAACGTCTCTGTACGGTAGATTTTAACCGCCGGTCACGTTCCGGATTTATTTTTTCAACATGTTTATATTCGGGTTTATCCATCTTTCTTTCTCTGGTCATTAAATCTCCATTGCGTTCCTCTTATAAACCCGTTTTGGATTGGCGTTCGGTGGTATCGGCGATTTGCACCGGGACAGTTAAATTAAGAAACGAGGCATGGCGAAACTGAATAAGATTATGATCATTTATGCCAACAGCGGAGCCGGACACCGCCGCGCCGCGGAGGCCTTATACTCCACGATGCAGGAAACATTTCCTGCCGCAGAGATTAAAATCCTTGATGTGTTGGATTATACCAACCCGGTCTTTAAGAAATCCTATCCCCAATCTTATTTGTTTTTAGTCCGGTATTGCCCGTTGTTGTGGGGTTTCGGATACTATATCATTGATAATCCTTACATTGATCCGATCGTCCGGCATTTTCGCCGTGCCGCCAATTCCCGCCAGGCCAAGGGTTTCTTAAATCTGGTCGCCTCGGAACAGCCTGATTTGATTATCACTACTCATTTCCTGCCTAATGAACTGCTTTCGATAATGAAAGAACGGAAACGGTTGAAGTCATTCGTGGTGACCTGCATCACCGATTACCATCCGCACATCATCTGGATGGATAGCGGGGTGGATCTATATATGACTCCGACCCCCGAGATGACCCCAAAGCTTAAAAGCTGGGGGATTTCGGAACGAAAAGTCCTCCCTCTGGGACTCCCGATTC
>DASVMB010000311.1:0-5425 GCA_036384575.1 Bacillota bacterium | reverse complement strand
GTGGAAGCGAGGTCCGGTTCCAGGTAACCTTTTTGGTTCAGGGTCCGTAAGATTTTGAACGTGGTCAACGGACCGCCGTCGTCAACCAGAAATTTGTCCTTTTTGGCAAGCTTGTTGTAGTAATCGGGATCACCGGTGTTGAAATAACCGGAGGCCATGCAGTAGTCGTTAAGCGGCCAGAGGTCTTTGTAGTTGGACGCTACCGGGATAATCCCCTTGGCTTTGATCTTTTCACAGGCAGCCAACAGCTCCGCCACAGTGGTCGGAACCTTGGTGATTCCGCATTCACGGAAGACCTTTTTGTTGTAGACAAAGCCGTCGTAATTAGCTGCATGAGTTACGGTATAAAGTTTTTTTTCTGCGGGGTTTATTCCACGTTGGTAATCGATGATATTCTTTTCGGTAAACCCAAGATCATCAATGGGGACAAAGAATTTCGGATAGTCCGTCCGGACCAGTTGATCGATGACGAGGGTCACATCCGCCAGCGAATGAGTTGCCATTCTGGTCTTTAAGAGGTTCTCGGCATCCTTGATGCCCTCAAACTCAATCTGAGCGCCGGGATAGGCCTTAGCGAACTCGGCGGCCAATGCCGGGAGTTCTTTGTCGATTTTATCGGTCCGTTGAGTGGTAAAAATCACTTTTCCTTTAATCTGGTTCTCACCGAGGACATTGGCGCTGAAAGCGCCGATCGTTACAACGAGTGAAATCATCAACAACACGAGAACAAATTTCTTCAAACTCAACACCCCTTCTGAATTCTCTTATTACTGGATACCGGAAGTTTTTCTCGCCGCGCATCCCCCCTTAGCTCGATATTTCAAGCATTTATCATTGGATGTAAATGAATTGATAAAAAAAACGACCTTGTTTCAGGTCGTTTTTACCATTTAGCGCTTTTTCATCTCCTATTTTGTAAAATCTGCGTTGATGGTTGCAATATAATTATGTATGACGCCACATGATTAACAGCGGCCCGATACTTTGAACCTTAATTCCAACCATCTTTAAATCATGGAATTCTTTTTAATAAACTCCACTAATTCGTCAAGTTTAGCAAAGGCCAGACAGGTAACGGTATCTGCCCCTCCATAATAGATGGCTATTCTTCCACTGGCTGGGTCGCACAAGGCGGCGCACGGAAATGCCACATTGGGAACGTCTCCTACGCATTCATAGGGCATTTGAGGTGAAAGGATATAAGGAGCAGTGCGGTAGATCACTTTCCAAGGCTGGTCCGGATCGAGCAGTGCAGCACCGAAGCTATATACAAAACCATTGCAAGAGGTTAATACTCCGTGGTAGATGAGCAGCCAACCCTCATTGGTCTCAATTGGTACCGGCCCGGCCCCGATCTTTGTGGCTTGCCAGCCACCGGCTGTGGACATGACATGACGGTGACGGCCCCAATAACACATATCAGGACTCTCACTATAAAAGATATCTCCAAACGGGGTGTGCCCATTATCACTGGGCCGGCTCAACATGGCATACTTGCCGTTGATTTTCCGGGGAAAGAGCACCCCATTCCGGTTAAAAGGCAAGAAAGCATTTTCAAGCTGATAAAACTTCTCAAAATCATAGGTGTATCCCACACCGATCGTCGGCCCGTGATACCCGTTGCACCAGGTGACGTAATAACGGTCCTCGATCCAACAGACCCGGGGATCATATCCGTATACGAAATGTCCGATTTCAGAATCGTCACAAATAAAGGTGATCGGCTTGTCATTGAGTTCCCAGTGGAGTCCGTCCTTGCTATGACCGCTATGTAATTCCATCTGGCGGCGGCGATCATCACAGCGGAATACTCCGGCAAACTCCCCTTGAAACGGTATAACGGCGCTGTTAAAGATGCTATTGGCCGAGGGAATCAAGTTCCTGGGAATGATGGGGTTTTTGGAAAAACGCCATACCACTTCATTACAATTGGCGGGACGGTTTTCCCAGGGAATATTGGGTAAAGCCGGACCCACTACTGAAATGCTTGATGAAATTGCATCCCCGGATTGGGATGGAGAACAAGTTTTACTACCGGAAAGATTAGCCATGATGAATCCCCTCTCCAAATAAAATATAAGAATGATCGATTAAAACCCCTAAGTAACCGGCGTATTTCCAAGGCGCAAGAGTCCGGTGAATCAGGTTGATGAATTGCCGGCAATTAGCCCATCCATTATTAACATGTTTTTTCTTCTGGATTTACTCAGGGAAAACACGGAAGGTATTTGGCGATGATGATTAAATAATTGCATTTATTGTCATCAACAATTACTTTAACATGGTTGTAACATCTTGTCAATCATTGAAACACCAAAGAGCGTGGAGAATAAGCAACTCAATCCGGCCGGCAAATCGGAAAAAGGTTAAAAACAAATTAAAAGGGGATTGTAGACAATAAACGATGTAAGAGATTGTAAATTGTTGCAGTCAATTTGTGCAATATATTGCAAAACATTGCAAGAAGTTGTACCTGGAGGTTAAGTAAGTTGGCGGAAAGAAGGGAGAGCAACAAAAAAGCGATGTGTCCAATAAAATGACACATCGCTCCGGTGTTCGTACTAATAGGTTCACAATGAATAAAATATGGGTCAACTCTAAGCATGGGGCGAAGCCGTAGTGAGACCGGGTATTAGTCGCACTCCCACCATCACCCGGCGCGGCGGAGCTTCACGATTCCCCAAACGCCAGACCAATTGATCAAAGGCCGCCTTTCCGATTTCTGAACCAAAAACCCGTATCGTAGTCAGATCCGGTACGCGCGGCGAGTCATCCGGCGCCAGATTGTCGAATCCGGTTACCGATATATCCTCAGGAACCGCGAGTCCCAGATCGTTCAAGGACTTGATCAGGTAATTGGCGGTAAGATCATTGTTACAAATCCAGACGGTGGGCATCTCCTTCATCCGCCCCACTTCCCGGTTCATAAACTCCGAACTCCAAACCTCAGTCCCGCATTTCGATCCGATGGCGAAACGAGGATCGTATTTCAGCCCATTATCTTCCAAAGCGCTTAAAAAACCGAGGAAGCGTTGGGACCAACTCCAATGGCCGCAAGTCTGTCCGGCATATCCCAGCTTGCGGTGGCCGGATTCAATCATATACCGGGTTACTTGATAACTTCCTTCCCAGTCCGCGACCAACACCGCATCATGGGTGGTTACCGGGATATAGTTATCCACCAGCACCACCGGGCAGTCGATCCGTTCGAAGCGGGCTACATATTCCGGGATGAAATTGCCGGTGATGAGCACCCCCTTGATTCGGCCCTCCAGGATCAACGCCGGAATCTCGCCCCGTTCCACTTCCTCGCGAGTGACGGCGCGTAACAGGAGATCGCAACCGGCATTGCGGGCTGCAGCCTCAATCCCGGATATGATCTTGCCCCAGAAGACCCGGTTGGCTTCTGCTTCGTCAATGAGCAGCGCTACCGAAGAAAGGTTTTGATGATTTGGCCCCGGGGCA
The DNA here is from genome assembly GCA_036384575.1 of Bacillota bacterium. GTDB lineage: Bacteria > Bacillota > UBA4882 > UBA8346 > UBA8346 > DASVMB01. The sequence continues at coordinate 1,960 of DASVMB010000311.1, read as the reverse complement.
GTCTTCCGGCCCCGGTAGCCCATGCGGGTTGCGGTCTCCTGAATCCTCTGCCGCGTCTCGGGATTGACTCCCGGTTGACCGGTCAAGGCCCGGCATACTAGAAAACGGCTTAGACCAACCGCAGTCGCAACATCATCTAAAGTTACTTTTTTTCCCCTTACCAAAACAAATCGCTCCATTTCCCAGTCAATTCCGAAACATAGGAATCAAATCCGAGTAACTGCTGATGAGCGACGGATCGCTATTCAGTTCATTGAATGTTTTCAATTCGTTCATAAATTGCAGTCAATATAACTTTAAAGATAAATCATTTTTTTGTCAAGCGCGGTCAACGGAGGAATAAAAACAGCCCGCCGGTAGGATACCGGCAGGCTATTTTTCAGGAAAACTAAGGCGTATAAAGTTTCGGGACATCCGCGATCAATTGCCTGGTATACACTTTGAGCAACTTGAAAACCGGAAGGAGGTATCATCCGAAAATTACCAGTCCAGTTTCTCCCGAAGGTAGGCAGTCAACTCGGCGATGGGCAACCGTTCCTGGGCCATGGTGTCCCGGTCGCGCACAGTTACCTGCTGATCCTCAATGCTGTTGAAGTCAACAGTTACACAATAAGGCGTGCCGATCTCATCCTGGCGGCGGTAGCGCCGGCCGATCGCTTTAGAATCGTCATAATCAATCATCCAATGTTTTCGCAGTTGCCTCTCAATTCCCTTCGCCAATTCAACCAAAGGTTCTTTCTTGGAGAGGGGTAATACCGCCACTTTATACGGGGCCAAGGCCTTATGCAATTTCAAAACCACCCGGATCTCGTCTTTATCAGGCTCCTCATGATAGGCGTCGAGTAAAAAGGCCAGAGTGCCGCGGTCGGCACCCGCAGAAGGTTCGATGACATAAGGCACAAAGTGTTCGTTGGCTTCCTGATCAAAGTAGTCCATCCGTTGACCGCTGTATTCCTGATGGCGTTTGAGATCAAAATCGGTCCGGTTGGCAATTCCCTCCAACTCCGACCAGCCCATCGGGAAGAAATACTCAATGTCGTAACAATCCTTGGCATAGTGAGCCAACTCATCCTTGTCATGCTGACGCAGACGGAGCCGTTCCTTGGTTATACCCAGATCGAGATACCACTGAAAACGCTGTTTCAGCCATTCCTGATGGATCTGTTCATCAGTGCCCGGTTTTACGAAATACTCGATCTCCATTTGTTCGAATTCGCGGGTCCGGAAAGTAAAGTTGCCTGGAGTGATCTCATTCCGGAATGACTTGCCGATCTGCCCGATCCCGAATGGCAGCTTCATTCGGGTAGTAGTCAAAACATTGTTGAAGTTGACGAAAATTCCCTGTGCGGTTTCGGGACGGAGATAGACAACAGAGGCGCTGTCCTCCACCGGCCCCATGAAGGTCTTGAACATCAGGTTGAACTGCCGGGCTTCGGTCAACTCCCCGCCGCAGGCCGGACAACGATCACCCTCAAGATGATCGGCGCGGAACCTTTGTTTACAGGATTTACAGTCCACCATCGGATCGGTGAAACCAGCCACGTGGCCGCTGGCCTCCCAAACCTTGGGATGCATCAAAATACTGGCATCCAAACCCACCATATCATCGCGCTCCTGAATTACCTTTCGCCACCAGGCGCGCTTGACATTGTTTTTCAACTCCACCCCCAATGGGCCGTAATCCCAGCAACTGTTCAATCCGCCGTAAATTTCACTCGACTGAAAAACATAACCGCGGCGTTTCGCCAGTGATACGATCTTCTCCATGGTAGTGGTCGCCTGAACATCGGACATAAGATGAAAACCTCCTCATGAGAATTATTATCGCCCAAGAATAAACGCGCTCACCGGTAAAGATGTCTGCATGTCAATAATCATTGGTGCATCAGGAGCGGACTTACCGTTACCTCAAAAACTGCCGCAATGGTCAACAGGCATAGAATCAGCAAGCCGTAATAGC
>DASVMB010000310.1:0-2405 GCA_036384575.1 Bacillota bacterium | reverse complement strand
ACCTGATGGCGCTTTTGGGTGAACGCTCCTTATCGATTTTATCGATATTGGCAGTTCATAAAGAACCGGCCGTCAGGTTAAGAACGGTGATACCTCTGGCGGAAATTGGGACCCTAAAGACCAAAGCCCTAATGAAAGACTTAATGAATGATGGTGATCATGACGTTGCCGAGACAGCAAAACATTTGGCTGGTTTCGACAATCCGTCCGCGATTCAATCCTGCGTGATTTCAGATGCAGACAACCCGTTGTTGGAGTTCAAGACATTGGGACAGTTCCGGGTATTTGTTGACGGTGTGGAGATTAATCCCGAAAGCTGGCGGACGGTAAAAGTCAGAGATCTTATGGCATATTTGATTCATAACACCGAACCGGTAAATACCTTTCAGATTATTGAAGATTTATGGCCCCAGTTTGATCAAAAAAAGGCGGCAACAAATTTTCACACCACCTTGTATCAATTACGGCAAAGATTGAAACAAGTAGGATGTGATAATCCGGTTGAACATGGCAACCGCCATTATTTTATTCAACCGGTCAGTTACCGTGCGGATTACCAACGTTATGAGAATTTAGTTAAAGCTCATCTCCAAATTGGGGTTTCCAAGGAGAACGCCGCCAATCTTGAAGAGGCTTTAAAGTTATATTGCGGAAATTATTTGGCGGATCTCGATTACGAATGGGTTATCCCGAAGCAGGAATACTTAAAGCGACTTTACTTTGATGCCTGTATGGCACTATCCGATTACTATTTGGAATTGCAAGAATTTAACCTGGCCATCAATCACCTTCAGTCGGTGCAAGCGAATAATCCCTTTAATGAAGATGTTTATTGCAGATTAATGACTGCTTATGCAGGGAAGGGAGATCGGGCGGCCGTTCGGAAAGAATTTGAACGATTGAAAGAGGAACTGGGACTTGAACCCTCCGGGAATACAGTAGCGATATATCGCCGACTGTATCACTAATCCGCTCCTATTTCTCCACCCCTATCTTGCCGACAAACCCCCTTTTCATATATACCGGTCAGCTGTTCATTTTTTGTTCAGAGATGATTAATTATAATCAAGTCAGGCTGGTTTTTAAAACACCCGTTAGCGAGGATAAAATGACAGCTGGGAGATGAGATTATGAAGGTTCATGTTTTTATTCTGTTACTGGCCTTGACTATTCCTCCGGTAGCGGTTTGGGCGGCCCCGGGACCAGTCGCTGAAACAGCCGTACCAATATATGGCGGGGCTATCGAAGATAAGAATGCCGCGGGCCAGTTTGATCAAGAGGACCCCGTCACCATGTTTGCGGATACCGAATTAATCCTGCGATCGAAATCAAACAAGGTATACAGTACAAATTCCCCGGTTGAAGACGTGTTCCGGTTCTATCTGCAAAAATTGGGAGCCGAATCAAATGTAACACGGATCGAGCTTGAACAATTGTTTCCGGGGAAATCAACCCCGGTAGAGTATGAGGTTATCTTCTACGAATCGGAATTTAGGGATTTGGTGGAACCGAATTCCGGGACGGTCATACGCTCCGGGAAAATGGTCAGAAACTCGCTCGCCTCTCGGCAGCCCTACCAACCCGAAAAATGGATCAAAGAGGCCACCTTTCTTTGGGAAGTACGGGAAGAAAATGAAGACTTGACGGGTTACGCCGTAATAATCTACGATAAATCATTTTCCGAAGATTATAAAACCTACAAGACGAAAACCTGGATTGTAGTAACCCGGCAAACCTATCAATCGGAAGAAGACAGCATGAATCAAAAGATCGATGAAGATTCCGCCGCCACGCTAAAGACGATGAAACAGCCGACCGAGCGGGAGCTGGGTGCGCCGATTTATCCCGGTTCTATATTTAATAAGGAAGCATCCGCGGGGATGTCTTTAAATGAAGACCAGTATTATATCTTTTTATCAAATGACCTTCCGGAAAAGGTGGCAAGTTTCTACCAGCAAAAACTGGGGAAACAAGCCCTCAATAACCAAGGAAAATACTTAATCGCTTTGAAAGGTAACTTGCCTTGGCCGGATAATGCAATATCTATCGAGCCGAATACCCTGGGTGGAGCGGCGAAGACGATGATCACCTTTAAGCTGTCTCCACCAACCGAGTAGAAGATGATCATCCGTAAGAATGGGATATTGGATCATTGCATTTTCACTTCGGAAAACATCTCAAGGGGGAAAACTCATGCGTAAAACGTTACCGTACTTATTCATCTTATGTTTATTCTTAACCGTACCCGTTTTTGCAGATGATGTTTTCACCAAATATAACTTTGTACCCGGTGAAAAAATCATTGCTTTTGAAGACCTCTCCACAGCCAAAATCGGAGACATTCCCGTTGGGACATTTAAACTAAGTGGAGCAGCCGAAGTAGTTCTAATCGACAATCAACGCTG
>DASVMB010000309.1:0-2018 GCA_036384575.1 Bacillota bacterium | reverse complement strand
AACTGCCGAATTGCTCGGAATCTGGAAGGGAGTCGGCTGGACAATGGTCATCTTTTTGGCTGCGCTTCAAACCATTCCTCAGGAATTGTATGAGGCAGCGGCAATGGATGGCTGCAATGCATGGCAAAAGTTTGTGAATATCACACTGCCGTCGATCAGACGGACAATGCTTTTTGTAGTAGTCATGTTGAGTATCGGGGCCTTTAACGTATTTACTTCCATTAAACTGATGACCGATGGGGGTCCCGTCCATCAGACCGAGGTGGTTTTAACCTGGATGTATTATAAGGCGTTCGATACCAGGAAGTTCGGTTATTCGGCGGCTCTGTCCTATATCATGGCGCTAATCATTGCGGCGATTACGTTTATTCAATTCAAATACTTACAGCCGAATGAGACGAACGTTTCCGGGAGGTTAAAACAATGAACAAAGGAAAGATTCCATTCAGTAAAATGGCGGTTCATGGGGTTTTGATCTCCGGAGTGTGCCTGACGGCAATTCCGTTGATTTATATGATTACAACGGCTTTACGACCGAATGCGAAATTATATGAGTATCCCCCGCGGTTATTTCCCGATAGTGTAACTTTGGCTAATTTCCGGTATATATTGTTTGAGCAAAATTTTGGGGGCAATTTTATAAACAGTATCGTAGTTGCGTTAGGAACAGTTGTTTTAGCAGCATTCGTGGCATCAACTTTAGCTTTTGTAATTGCGCGGTTTGAGTTTCCGGGCAGGAACCTTCTTTTTTCCTTGATTATGGGTACAATGATCATTCCCGGAATGGTTTTGATCTTGCCCCAATTTGAGCTCATTACCTGGTTGGGCTTGTTAAACAGTAGAATTGGATTGATCCTGGTATATGTATCCTGGGTTGTACCTTTCTCAACCTTTTTAATGAAAGGATTCATCGAGGATATCCCGCATGAGTTCGATGAGGCGGTTTATATTGACGGTGGAAGTGTCGGCACTCTTTTCCGCCGGATTGTTTTACCGTTATCCGGCCCGGCGATTATCACAACTTGCATTTTTAATTTTTTAACTGCGTGGGAAGAGTATCCCTGGGCATTGACAGTTATTAATGATACCGAAAAAAGGACCTTACCGATTGCGATCGCCGGCTTTTTTGGAGAACATAATTTCACGCAATGGGGATATGTTTTTGCCATGTCGTTACTCTCTTTGATTCCTGTAGTCGTCATATTCATTTTTTTGCAGCGCTTTTTTATCAGCGGCTTATCGTCGGGGGCTATTAAGGGATAATCACTTAATGAAAATGGCCAAATAATATTTAGCGGGAGGATGTCTTGATTCTCCCGTTTTTCATGTACACGGAAAGGTAAAAGAGAAATAAATAATTGTCAAATAAAATTCGGAAGGCGAACGGAGTAAAAAATCTGCAGGGTTTCATATACTCGTAGGACTCACATGCACAAAATTGTTCCCGTCGGTTGGCAGGAGTTACGCGGAGGTTAGCGAAGCATTACGCCGTACCCAATGAATCTTCTGGAACCGGGGGGTGGCATCATGCTGGAAGAGGCAGAGCGGCTGTTGCGGAAGTATTATGGATATCCCAAGTTCCGTGAGGGCCAGGCCCAAATCATCGCTAGTGTTTTGAAAGGATCCGATACCTTTGCCATTATGCCCACCGGAGCCGGTAAGTCGGTTTGCTTTCAGATTCCGGCCATGCTTTTGCCCGGCATTACCTTGGTCATTTCGCCCCTGATCTCTCTAATGAAGGATCAGGTGGATGCCTTAGGGACTCTTGGCATCCCGGCCGGCTTTATCAACAGCTCCCTGTCCCAACGAAAAGTCGATGAGCGGATTCGAGAAGCGGCCGCAGGAAAGTATAAGCTATTGTATATTGCTCCGGAGCGATTGGAATCGGAGACCTTTGTCCCTCTGCTTGAAACCCTTGAAGTTGCTTTGGTGGCTGTGGATGAGGCTCACTGTGTCTCGCAATGGGGACATGATTTCCGTCCCAGTTATCGTCGGGTCGGTTCTCTGGTAAAACGCTG
>DASVMB010000308.1:0-3858 GCA_036384575.1 Bacillota bacterium | reverse complement strand
TTGGGTCCATCGGAATATACCCCACTTGAGTCAGAGTGATTCCCAAAAAACGCTGAGAAACGGTCGCCAGTCTTTCCATCACCTGAACCCCTTCCGTCTCATTCTTTGCCATATTGACAACCACCCATATCGGTTTGGCCTGCTCAGCACTGGCAACCACTTTGATGACGCCGTATGCATCGGTGATGGCAGTAGGCTCCGGTGTTGTAACTATAACCACTTCATCGGCAGCTAAAACAAATTTTAAAACATTTTTAGATAAACCTGCACCTGTATCTATTAACATGATATCGGCAAATTTTTCAATTTCATTAAGATACTGCAAACACTGGTCCAAACCCTGCTCCGGCAGATTGGCGAGACGGGCGATCCCCGAACCGCTGGCCACAATCTTCAATCCCGCGGGACCATTGACGATGACGTCCACCATTTTCCGTTCCCCAAGAATGACGTGGCCTAAATTATATTGGGGGATCAAACCCAAAATAACATCCACATTGGCCAGACCCAGATCGGCGTCAATAAGTAAGGCCCTGGATCCCAGCTTAGATAAGGCTATCCCCAAATTAACTGCAAAATTGGTTTTTCCCACCCCGCCCTTACCGCTAGTGACTGCAATTACGCGAGTGGGAACATCATTCGGTTCGCTTACGCCTTTATTCTCTTTGACGATCGCTCGTAACCGTTCTGCCTGGTCCGCCATGAATCAACCTCATATCTAGAATTAACGGAATCTCTTTGGTCTAAAAACGTCAAATAATATCAATTATGGATTGTTCATTCTCCCGCAGGTTCCGGAGAGTGCTGCCGGAATAATTGGGCGATCAATTTGTCAGGTTTAGCTACTTCAATATCATCCGGCACATTTTGGCCGGTCGTCAGATAAGAGATTGGCCGCCGGATCTTCCATGCCAGATTGATAATGGGGCCTAAAGAATCGGTCTCGTCCAATTTGGTGAAGACCAGGTGGGTAAAGGCGATTCGCGAAAAATTATTGGCAATACTCGTCATATCTTGATATTTAGTAGTAGCGCTAACCACCAGCAAGATTAGGCCTATCTTCGAATGAGATAAGAATTTCTTGAGCTCTTCCATCATTACTTGATTATGAGGACTTCGACCCGCAGTATCAATTAAGATGAGATCGCAGTCATGTAAATTCTGAAAGGCCTGGTTCAAATCATCCGGTGTATAAACGACTTCCACGGGCAGATTGATGATCTCTCCGTAAGTTTTAAGATGCTCCACTGCAGCGATTCGGTATGTATCAATCGTGATCAGCCCGACCTTCTTGCCTTCAAATAGATTGTAATTCGCAGCCAGCTTGGCAATGGTTGTGGTCTTACCGACACCGGTCGGTCCGATCAGCGCAACGATCTGCTGCTCGCCGGGAAGATTGGTTTGAACCGGTTCGGAGAACATCAGCTTGGTTGCAAGTAACCGTTCGCAATACATCACCAGCTCTTCCTCGGCCAGATCCGGGTTATCCATTAGATTTGCAGGAATCTGTAATAATAAATAATCGATAAGTTCCGCTTCGAGTCCCAGATGGTCCAGATATTGGCGGAGCCATATCGAAGTCCCTACCGGTTCCGGACTATCATCGGATCCGGTTGCCGGCTTAGCTACCTGACGGATCATCTCCTTGATCTCTGCTATCTCCGCACGAAGCGATTTTAAAACCGGTTCGCTTGCCGGATTGAGATCCCGGGTTTCGGATGGCTGAGTCAAGGTGTTATCCAGCGACAACGGATTTTCCTGGGTCATACCGCGTACAGGTAGAAAATCTCCGGTTCGCGGGGTCACCGGGACAGCCTCCCTGTTGTATGCCTGCCCCGCGTTTAAACCATCCGGTTGGGATTGCTGATTCCGGGATAACCCCATGGGCCCCACGGCCGGATTGGTCGAAGCAGGAGTTAGAAACTGTGAAACGCCGGGGTTTAAGTTAAGTGAAGCGGTCTGAGACTGGTTTGGAAAAGGCGTCACTGGCATCCGCGATTGCTCGGATCCGATATCCCCGGGAACGGGTTGTCCCATGGAATTCGGCATTACCTGTCCGGGTATTGACTGAGAAGTCGTTCCCTGAACCATTCCATACTGCCCTTGCGTATTCATCCCCGGTTGAGTCATAGAGAGATCCGTAGCGGATCCGGGAATATTAAATTGCGTAAAACCGCTCGCTCCACCCTGATTCAAGTTGGTTGAAACGGAAGCCGCTGTCCGTTGCATACTCTCAGTCCGCTCTCCAACCTTCTTTTTTTGGTTATCAGGGTTATTCTCATCAACTGCGGCGATCACCTCAAAACGCCGTTTGGCGAACAACCCGAAAAAGCCGCCTTCCTTAAACGGTTTCGTATGTAAAATGATGGCATTCCGGCCCAGATCATTCTTGACCCTGGATATTGCCTCCTGAATCGAGTCTGCAACATAACGTTTGACTCTCATGATTCCACAGTCACCACCCCTACCGAATGAACTTCAGCCTCAGGAATGATCTCATTAAATGAAAGCACCATCAATTTTGCGGTAAGCCGTTCAGTCAATTTCCGAAAAACTAAGCGCACTGCCGGCGAGCAGAGAACCATCGGTTGATTGCCGGTAGCAGCCTGACTCTTAATGAGTTCACCCAATTTGTCGTAAATCCTCTGAATCAGACGGGGATCCACCGTAAAACCAGGGGTATTCTGTGACTCCTTTTGTACTTTGAGTAATAGTTGTTCTAAGTTGGGATCCAAGGTTATCACCCGGATTACACCATCCTCCGATTGGGCCATTTTGGTGATCTGACGAGCCAAAGATTGACGAACATATTCGGTAAGGACCTCCGGGTCCTTCGTCAGCGGCGCATAATCCGCCAGAGCCTCCAAGATGGAGACTAGATTCCGCACGGGTATTCCTTCTTTTAATAAGTTGATCAGAACCTTTTGAATTTCTCCGATCGTCATTAAGTTAGGGATCAACTCATTCACTACCACACTGTACTCTTCCTTAACATTATTGATCAACGACTGTACCTCTTGCCTGCCAAGGAGTTCGTAGGCATGGGTTTTAATAACCTCGGTCAAATGAGTGGCCAAAACCGATGGCGGGTCAACCACAGTATACCCGGCGCTTTCCGCCGCGTCACGTTGTGCCTCGGCAATCCAGAGGGCCGGTAGCCCGAAGGCAGGCTCGGTGGTGGGAATGCCTTCTACCGGTTGAGTGACGATTCCGGGATCCATTGCCAAAAAATAGTTGGGAACGATCTCCCCTTTCGCAACATCCACTCCCCGGATCTTAATCACGTAAGCGGTAGGTGTTAGTTGCATATTATCACGAATCCGGATCGGCGGTAAAACCATTCCTAACTCCAAGGCAGTCTGGCGCCGGATCATCGTGACACGATCGAATAAATCTCCACCCTGCGCCGGATCGACAAGCGGAATCAAACGATAGCCGATTTCCAACTCCATTGGGTCGATTTGCAGCAACGAGGCCACATTCTCGGGTTTCTTTGTTTCCTCCGGTGATGCTGCCTCGCCGCCGGCCGCGCCACCGGCTCCGGTAGCAACACCTGCTTCCATCGCAGGTACCGGTGTTGCCTGGCGTAAGCTATAAGCCAAAAAGGCCACCAAACCCGCTACCAAGAAGAAGGATAATTTGGGCATCCCGGGCATTAAACCGAAAAGGGCGATTACTGCGGCGACGATAAAGTAAATTCGGGGATAAGCGAAAAACTGTTTTGTCAAGTCAGACCCGAGATTATCTTCCGAGGCTGAACGGGTTACTAAGATACCGGTAGCAGTTGAGAGTAAAAGTGCCGGTATCAAAGTTACCAAGCCATCACCGACTGTCAACAGGGAATAGGTCTGCAATGCA
>DASVMB010000307.1:0-1639 GCA_036384575.1 Bacillota bacterium | reverse complement strand
CACTGCCGCTTCGTCGATCAAGGCCAGATTTTCCCGATGGGCTTCGGGAGAGATCGGCGAAAAGGGAGCGGTTGCGGCAAGAGGGATTTCGAATTCCCGCGCGGTTTGCCAATCGGTATCCATAATATTCAGGGCTCCGGCGGAGATGGCAAAACCCAACTCGTTTAGGGGTTCAAAAAGCCCGGCGCAACTTCCGCCCCCGCCCAATAGATGGATCCGAACCCCGGTTTGACTGTCGGGGATCGGTTCCTGCCGCAGATGGCTGTACAGTGTGATCAATGGTTTCCCGTTCATAGGGTCCATTCGTACCCGGACTTTGGTTTGGTATACCTGTTCCAGATTGGTTTCGGTCAATACCTCAGTCACTGGTCCGGCCGCGAGAATCTTTCCCCCCCGAAGCAGGATCAATGCATCACAATACTGGGCCGCCAGGTTTAGATCGTGCAGTACCGTCAATACCGTGAGCCGCTCCTTCTGAACCAGGCTTTTCAGTAAATCGGAGATCTCGATCTGGTGATTGATGTCCAAGGCTGCGGTGGGTTCGTCCAGCAGTAGCAGCTGTGGCGATTGAGCCAGGGCTTGGGCGATCATTACCCGTTTTTGTTCGCCGCCGCTCATTTCGAATATCGGTCTGTTCGCCAGGTGAAGGGTGTGGGTGGCGGTCATGGACTGGCGCACGATTTCCCGGTCGCGGGCCGAGTCTTTCCTGAAGCGCCTCTGGTGGGGGAAACGCCCCATGGCCACGATCTCCCCGGCGGTAAAGGGGAAGCGGTTCTCCCATTGTTGAGGAACCACCGCCACTCTACGGGCAATCTCCTTGATGGAGAGCTTGGAAAGATCGAGGTCCGCCAGGGCGATCCGGCCGGCCTGGGGCGGCAATAGCCGAATCAGGCATTTTAGCAAGGTGGTCTTCCCGGATCCGTTGGGTCCGATGATCCCGGTAAAACTCCCTTTGGGAATCGTAAAACCGATGTTGGACAGGATGGCTGCATCCTGATATTTGAAACTTAAATTTTGAACTTCGAGCGCATTTTCAGAAGTTTTATATAGATTATTCATAGGGCCAACCACCCCGACTTAGAATTGTGAATTGTGAAGTTTGAAGTGCGAAAAATATTGACTGTAAAATGGAACGGCTTTTAACCACGAAATACACTAAACGGCACGAAAACAAACATAATCCCAAAATAGTCTTTTTGAAAGGGTATAGTGATAAAATGAGGATTCCTTTTTTCGTGAAATTTCGTGTGTTTCGTGGTTCGTTATAGTTTTCTATCCCGGTTAAGCCCGGAACATAAATACGCCCTTTGTGTCTTGATCACTCAACTACTTACGCACGCTTTTCTTCCTGAATCAGCACATAACCAATAACTAGTACCGAAATACCTCGCGGCGGCTTTTACGGAGCAGATAGATAAAGAACGGGGCGCCGAGGAACGAGGTGATGACTCCTACCGGTAACTCTTGCGGCGATAGAACGGTACGGGCCAGCGTATCGGCTGCCAGGAGAAAGATACCCCCGCTCAAGGCCGCCGCCGGGAGTAAACGTTTATGCCCGGGGCCGATCACCAACCGGATAATATGGGGAACCACCAATCCCACAAAACCAATGGTGCCGCTGACACTGACGGCCGCAGCC
>DASVMB010000306.1:0-2746 GCA_036384575.1 Bacillota bacterium | reverse complement strand
ACTCTTGGTAATCCCGCGGATGGAAAGAAGTGGAGTATTCGACATCATCTGACCTCTTCATCAAGATTAAAATTCATAAAAACCGAAACAGCATTGACCTGGAGAACCCGGAGGAGCCGGTATCCCGACCCGGCTCCCGAGTCCCATGTCTTAACTTATGTTCATATCACGCGTACATATTAATACTTGCGAAAATCAATGACGTCTTTGGCCACTTCCTGCGGAAAGACCTCATCCTTCTGCACGATCCATTTGGGCAGCTTTTCACCCATGATCGCCCGGGCGATGCAGTCGAATGCCAGCGGCCCGAGGAGCGGGTTACATTCGATGGTGCAATTCAATTTGCCTGCGATCATCGCTTCAAATGCCGCATGTACACCGTCAACGGAGACGATGATGATGTCGGTCCCGGGTTTCTTGCCATACTCTTCGATGGCCTGAATCGCCCCCAGCGCCATGTCGTCGTTGTGGGCGTATACCGCGTTAATCTTATCCCCATCGGCTTTTAGGAACGCCTCCATTACTTGCTTGCCGCCGGCCCGGGAAAAGTCACCGGTTTGAGATTTGATAATCTTCAGGTCCGGGTACTTGGTAATAAATTCCGCAAAACCCTTCTGACGGTCAACGGCGGCGCTGGCACCGGGGGTACCCTGTAACTCCACGATGTTGCCTTTGCCGTTCAACTTCTTGGCAATGAACTCGGCGGCTTTCCGGCCTTCAAAAATGAAGTCCGAAGCGATCAACGTAGTGTATAAGGAAGGATCGGAGACTTTGATACCGCGGTCCACCAAGACTACAGGTATCCGAGCCCGTTTGGCCTCTTGCAGTACCGGCTCCCACCCGGTCTCAACCACCGGGGCGATGATGATGCCCATGACACGCTGAGCGATAAAAGAACGAATGGCCTTGATCTGATTCTCTTGTTTACCTTGAGCGTCGGAAAATTTGAGATCAATTCCACGTTCAGCGGCAGTGGCTTTAATGGATTCGGTTTCGGCGGTGCGCCAAGCGCTTTCGGCGCCAATCTGGGAGAAACCGATGACCAGTTTTTTCGGAGCGCCCATTATACCGGTAGCCGTTACAGCGACAAGGCACATCATAACCAGCAGGAACCAGAGAGTGTTTCGCTTCATCCAACTCTACCTCCATTTGATTTTAAAAATGGAAAATCAAGAGTACCCTACTCAAGGCGAGAATTGCTCGTTTCCACCTCCTCCGGAAAACTTTCTTCCATGAAGTACAAGATCATACTACCTTCTCCCCTACTGAAACGGAATCAAGTTTTTTTAAAAAAGCTTTAACCCTTTTTCGATTTTGAACAACAAAAAAACTCACCACTTTCTGCGGTGGTGAGTTCAGGCTGGTTCAAAATGAAGGAGTGATTACTCCGATGTCTTCACTCTCATCCCCCGTCTGCCGGTTTTTGAAGATACCGGGTACGGTAGGCTGAGGGGGAAAGACCCACGCATTTCTTGAAGATAGTGCTGAAATAGGTGGGATTGTTATACCCCACCAGATAGCTAACCTCATAGCTCTTGTAAGCGGAGGCCGTTAAAAACGTCTTCGCCTTTTCGATGCGAATCATGGTCAAATAATCGATGAAATTAATCCCTTCCTCCTGTTTAAAGGTAAAACTGAAATAACAGGGACTGATTTTTACATAAGCAGCGACCTCTTCCAGGGAGAGATCGTCTTTGGCGTAATTTTTCCCGATATATTGTTTGGCTTTATTTACAATCTGGGTGAGTCTCTTATTCTTACGCTGACTAATGAAATCGGCTACAGACATTAAGCGGTTCTCCAGTTCTTGCTGCATTCCGGAGATGGTCTGATGGGCCATGATTCCTTTATAAACCAAAAGCGGATCATTAAAGACCTGTTCGGCCGATGCGCCAATCTCCCCCAATAATTTCAGGGCTTGCAGATAGGTTACGCTGACCATCATTTGAACTGCCGCCGCTGAGTTATTCCCCATGGCGAGCATCCTCTGGAACAAAGTCTTTACACCTTCGGATACCAATTGTTTATCGCCCAATTGTACCGCTTCAAGCAATTCGGTCTCGTTTAAATCACCGGCCTTATATTCCTGCCTGCCCTTTTGTTCCAGAATGTCCTGCCTATTGATCTCCCGGTTCTTTCCGATGATGAATTTAAACTGCATGTAACTCATGGCCTCCTGGTAAGAATCGGCAAGCTTATCCAGGCAATCACGGGGTGTGCCAATCGCGGTGGTGACGGTGTATTGACCCAGGTCCCGCACTGCCTCACGGACAAGATGACGCCAAGTCTTCACCTTGGAAACCAGGGCTTCCTCAGTACCGGCCCAGACTACCATCACTTGTTCATGGGGTTGATTCTCAAAAACCACCGTCTCCGTATCGGGATCAAGGGCTTGAAAGAGTTTATTGAAGGAACTTTCCAACTTCCGGCATTGCTCCTTGGTCAAATCCCGGGTGATGAGATAAAAATCATCCAGCTGGAACAGGAGCACCTGACACCAGGAACAACGGGTCATCTCTAGCTCTGATAGCTTTAGGGGAATTATGTCGGGTTCAATTCCGTCGGAAATCAGATCCTTGATGAATTGAGTCCGGATCAAAGGCAGGTTCGCAGCCACCCGGGTCCTAAGGGCCTTGAACTCGTTCTCTTTCTTGCAGCGCTGCTCCTGCTCGCGGATGATTTTGATGAGTAACTCTTGAAAATAATCGAGGTCGATCGGCTTCAAGATGTAATCGTAAGCGCCGAG
>DASVMB010000305.1:0-4200 GCA_036384575.1 Bacillota bacterium | reverse complement strand
TCATAGTTTGGTGGATCGCCGTTTTTACGAACTTCCTCAGTTGCTGGCACCCGGCGATCTCTTGGTGTTTAATGACTCCCGGGTCATCCCGGCCCGGCTTTTCGCGAAGAAGGTTGGTCTAAACGGTGCGCGGATTGAGGTGTTTCTGCTTCGCCAGACCGGCTCGTCCAGTTGGGAGTGCCTGGTGTGGCCGGGGAAGAAAGCCAAACCCGGCGTGGAACTTGAATTTGGCGAGGGGGTTCGCGCCAAGGTAACCGGGGTCGTAACCGGCGGCGACCGGATCATTGAGTTTCCGGCCGATCTGCCCTTTCGTGAATGGTTGCTGCGAAACGGCGAAACACCGTTGCCTCCCTATATCAAACAACATCTGGACAACCCCGAGCGATATCAAACCGTCTACTCCCGCGCCGAAGGATCGGTGGCCGCACCTACGGCGGGTCTCCATTTCACCGAAGAATTACTGGAAGGACTGCGCAAGAAGGGGATTAACCTTGGTTTTCTTACTCTCCATGTGGGTTTGGGAACTTTCCGCCCGGTCAAGGTGGAGACGGTAGAAGAACACACCATGCATTCCGAATGGTACACCCTCTCCGAGGAACTGGTTAAACAGATTGAGGCAACCAAACAGGCGGGTAAACGGGTGATTGCCGTCGGCACTACCGCGGTCCGGGTGCTCGAATCCCAAGCCGGCCCCGGCGGGGTCCTGAGGCCCGGATCAGGGGAAACAGCTATTTTCATCTATCCGGGATTTCAATTTCAGGTCATTGACGGGCTGGTCACCAACTTTCACCTGCCCAAGTCCACCTTGATGATGCTCGTCTCGGCGCTGGCCGGAAGGGAATATATCCTTGAGGCATATCGACACGCGGTGGCCGAGAGGTACCGTTTTTTCAGCTTCGGAGACGCAATGTTCATCCAATAGCGCGTCTCATGAGACGCGCGGCAACAGGGAACAGGCAATGGGCAACAGGAAACTTAGTTGGATTTTGAGATAATTCATTCAATGATGCGTTGACAGAATCAATGAGATTTGTGATAATTTCTATTGCCTATTGCCTATTGCCTATTGCCTATTGCCTATTGCCTATTGCCTATTGCCTATTGCCTATTGCCTATTGTTAGTATAATTTGGACAAATTGGAATAAAGCTATCGGAAGAGGTAATTATGGCCTTCACTTTTTCAATTCAGCAACAATCCGCCGAAAATCGCGGCAGACTGGGAACCATCACCACCAGCCACAGTCAGATCGAGACCCCGGTCTTTATGCCGGTTGGAACCCAGGCTGCGGTCAAGGCGATGCGGGTTGAGGACCTGCAAGAGATCGGCTTTCGAATCATTCTCGGCAATACCTATCATCTGTATTTCCGGCCCGGCGCGGAGGTTATCTCCCGCGCCGGGGGTTTGCACTCCTTTATGAGATGGCCGGGTTCAATACTGACAGACAGCGGCGGGTTTCAAGTATTCAGCCTGGCGAAGCTAAACAAGATCGGCGAGGAGGGGGTGGCTTTCAAATCGCATATCGACGGCTCATCCCATCTTTTCACACCGGAGAAGGTGATGGAGATCGAGATGGCCTTGGGAGCGGATATTGCCATGGCCTTTGACGTATGCCTGCCGTATCCATCGGATTATGAGGCTGCACGGGATGCGATGCGGCGCACTACCCGTTGGGCGGAGCGGTGCCGTAAAGCCCACCATCGCCAGGATCAAGCCTTGTTCGGCATTGTGCAGGGGGTCACTTATCGTGATCTACGGGAAGAAAGCGCCCGAAGCCTAAGCGCTATGGACTTCCCGGGTTATGCTGTGGGCGGCCTGAGTGTCGGGGAGCCGAAGCCAATCATGTACGAAGTGCTGGACTATACGGTGCCCCTCCTTCCCGAGGACAAACCGCGATATTTGATGGGTGTGGGTTCACCCGACGCCTTGTGGGAAGGGGTGGCGCGAGGGATCGATATGTTCGACTGCGTGCTTCCGACCCGGATCGCCAGGCACGGCACGGCAATGACCTCCTGCGGCAAGGTGATTATCAGGGACGCGAAATTCACCGAAGATTTTTCGCCGCTTGATCCCAATTGCCATTGTTATACTTGCCGTTCCTATACCCGGGCTTACCTGCGCCACCTTTTCAAGGCCGGGGAGTTTCTCGGCGGATATCTGGTGACCTATCATAACCTGTACTTTCTCCATCAAGTGATGGCGGAGATCCGGGAAGGATTGAGGACCGGAACGTATGAGGAGCGCAAACGAGAATTTTTCAAGCGCTATAATGCCGCGGAGGAAGTAGTGCTCGACAGTTAAAACCGGATGACAATTTTCCGGCAATAGAGGGAAAACGGACCGGATGTCGAATCAGTTTACATTGTTGCTTATTTCATCGCCGATGTACAGGCATTTCACGGAGAACCGGTGCTGTGGGCAACAGGCTTTTTTGAATGATTGTTATTAAAGGAGGTGGAGATATGGATTGGTTGATTCTAGCGGCTACACAGCCGGCAGCAGCAGCTGCCAATGGAGCTACCGGAGCGGCCAGCATTTGGGGTGGACTGCTGCCGATGATTTTGATCCTGGTCTTCTTTTGGATCATCATCATCATGCCCCAGAGGAAACAGCAGAAACAGCGGGATGCGATGCTAAAGAACCTGAAAAAAGGCGATAAGGTAATAACCGCAGGCGGGCTACATGGCGAGATCGTTGAGATCGATGAGGAAGATGTCAGGTTGCGTGTGGCTGATAAGGTCGAGCTGAAATTTACCCGCGGTTCGATTTCCCGGGTGAAGAGCTGAGATCACGTAAGTCGCGATTCGTGACACTCTTAGGGATTGAGGATAGTGAGACTATTCACGGTAAGAACCGGATCAGGTCTCACTTTTTTATTTTCAATTCTGTTGATTTCCAGACCAACCGGAATATAGAATCCGATCCATTGATTGACCACCGTCGAGGCTTCCTTTTAATTGACAAGCATCTGGAGAATCGGTATAATTAGAAAGGTTATCCGGGTATATCACAACTCCGGTTTATTGCCCGTTAAACGTATCATTTATCGGGTTTTCGATGTTTAATTATTGAATAGTAGGGGGAAAACGCGATGAGTTTCGAGATTGTAACCGTAATCGTAGTATTGGCAATCTTCAGTCTCTTTTTTTATGGCGCCTACCGGGCCGAAAAAGTGGTCGCTGCTGAAGCTAAACTCAAACGGGAAGCTCAGGCCTCCAAAACCGTAGGTAAGACTCGGAAGAAGTAATAAGTCCGGATTCGGCTTTGGCTGCCGAACAGGTATCGTTTTTGCATGGATGGAGGGAAAGGCTTGAAACCAACGCTGGCCAAGGGATCAATCGTTGGCGGTTGTTTGATATTGCTTTGGATCTCGATGGCTTCTTTTATCTCTGCGGTTTCATACAATGACACCCCGGAGTTCACTTCGGCTTTCCGTACCTGGTTACCCACGGCGTCGGCGGCAATGGCCCAGGTTATGAATTGGTTAGACTATTCTCAACCACTACGGGATTACAGTGGTGATATCGCCCTCCATGCCAATTCAGCCAATCCCTCAACCAACTTTAGCTTGATTGGGAAGCGAATCCCGCCGCTATGGGGTAGACCCCTGGCAACCAAGTCGGTCCCAGTGACGCTTGGCTTTTTTATTCCTGCCATGGTGTTATTGCTTTTTTGCATCTTTTATCAATCCTCCCGGACCAGCTCCGACAGCAATCCGGATTGAGGGAAGGCGGTTCGGACAAGTATAATCAATTAATAAGGAGGAGACAGATTTGAGACAGGATTTACGCTGGAAAATGGGTTTAATCTTTATACTCCTGATCATTTTCGCTTTACTCCTGGGCCCGCTGGGCAAAAACCTGTTTAAAACCGACCCGATTCGTTTGGGTCTGGATTTAAAAGGCGGTATCGAGTTGCTCCTGGCCCCGGACTACCGGATCGGCGCCACGCAGCTCAATAAATTAAGCAATGAGCTGTCGGCCAAGATGACGGCTGCCAATATTCCCGCACCGAAAGTGGAATATTTGGGGGTCATGGAGAACAATCTATACGACGGGTTGAAGTTGACCTTTGCCAATGCCGCCGACATTCAACGGGCAAGGAATGTAGGGGCTTTACCGACCCGTTATAATCTGGAAGCGTTTGGTGAAACCAAACATCTGAACTTGACTGCGAATGTCGCTGGAAATGTTGTCGAACT
>DASVMB010000304.1:0-6855 GCA_036384575.1 Bacillota bacterium | reverse complement strand
ACATATCATGGCGGGGATTTGAGACTTGCCCGGTTGGAACTGGGTGCCTCATGGAAGCATGTGACCAATATCTATGGAGCACCATTCCGGCGGAAAGTCGAGAAGATCGAATCACCGAATAACCCCGACTACGTTGTATACCTTACCTCCTGGATTTACCCGGATTTTGAAGTGTGTTTTTTAAACTCGGTTGAAAAGAGTCTTCCGAAGCCCGAGGAACCGGGTAATGTCTTTGCAATTACCGTGAAGAGTAACAAATTTCAATCCTATCGCGGCATCAGAGTTGGAGATCCGGTTGGTAAGGTAGTGGAAAGATACGGTCCGGCATCAACGGGCATTTTGGATGAAAGCGGTTCGAAGTTTTATGAATGGCAACTGAATTATATCAAGTTCGGGGTATCGAGGGGTAAAGTATCGAACATTGAAGTAAGTCAAAATCCGGATTGAGGATGAATATGGTTTGTGACACAGAGAATCATCTTTTTCGGTTCGAAAAATATCGCCCGAAGAGACATTTCGTGTATTTGGTGATTTTCGTGGTTAAAAGTTTCCATCTGTAAGCCTATTTTATTAACAACGAAACACACAAAAGACACGAAAATAGGAATGGCTTCAATTGCGGCGATTGAAGGTAGTGAAAAACCAAAACGAGGAGAGTATGAATGCAAGTCGCGTTTTATGATATTGCGCAGGTGGCGGATGAGGAAATCACTTTTGTGGTGATGGTATCCAGATACCAAGGGGAATGGATCCTGGTCCGCCATCAGGAACGGACGACCTGGGAAATTCCTGGGGGTCATCGGGAAGCGGATGAAACTCTGGAAGTTGCGGCCCGCCGTGAGCTCTTTGAGGAAACGGGGGCGGCAGAGTTCGGGCTTTACCCGGTTGGTATTTATTCGGTTTCGAGTGACGGAAGAACATCCTATGGAAAACTATATTTTGCCGAGGTGAAGACCTTAGGTCGGTTACCCGAGTTTGAGATAGCAGAAATAATTTTAAGAAGTGATTTTCCCCAGAATAACCTTACCTATCCCCTGATACAACCGCTTTTATATGAGAAAGTGGTGGACTGCTTAAAATTAGAAACACGATGAGGAGTGGTAATAGCTCAGCGGTCATAAAAGCTGTCCTTATCATCCATCAAACGATAAAGGTGAAGTGATGAAGCAGAACTAGTTTGGTAAAAGGAGGAAGTCCGGAAAATTTATAGAAATATTTGCGGTGTAAACAGGGTATGAAAGTAGATGGCATCGTGTCTTTGGGGGGTATTCATATTGTTTAAAAAACGGCTTTTGCTCCTTTTGGTTCTGGGGTTTGTTTTATCCGGCATCATTGGCTTAAATCCGGTCTTTGCCGCAGAGCAGACATTGGGTTTACTTTATGCCAACAATTACAGTGGTGTGGAATCCATCGGTGGGTCCAAGCTCGTGACCAAGGTAACCACAAGGTTCAAGGAGAATCTCAAAAAGCAGCCCGCGATAGTTTTCTCCGATGATGAAAAGACCAAAAGCCTTTTGAACGGGGCCGGCCTCGGTACATATTACGATTGCACCAACCTATGCAGCACCGCCGATATTTTGAAAATCGGGACCAAAATCGGTCTTAACTACCTGGCAATCCTCGATATCAATGGCTATAACGAAATAAAGAAGGAAAAGGCCAAAAAGAGCTATCAGGTATCATTGGGTATGCGGGTTTATAACTGCATAAACGGTGAGGATAATTATTTTTCCGGTGAAGGATTGAGTGATAAGGACCGCGATACGGCCATTGGCAACGCTGTCGAGCAGTTGATCAATAATTATCTGCAGTTAGTGGCCGACGACCCGAATACCGGCAATCTACGGGCAAATACCACAGCCGTCATTGGAAACCAACAGAGTAAAATGTATCATCTTCAGGATTCCCACCATTCGCCTTCTGCCGACAATCAGGCGATGTTTCAGACACGTTCCGCCGCGGAAAACGAGGGGTACCGTCCCTGCCCGATCTGTTTTCCTGCATACAGCAGCTTTTTCTATTTCGACCGGGACCTTGAAAACAGCTTGGGTAACGAAGCCTGTGGAACCATTGAGTATAACTACCGGACCGAGTATGATCCGGAAGCCTTGAAACGAATTGAAACTGTCGCCGCTCCTTTAATCGCCGATACGTACCGTAAAAATTTCCGCTATCATTTTAAACTGCTGGATACTGACGAGGTTAACGCCTTTTCCGCACCGAACGGATATATCTATCTCACCACAGGATTGTTGAATATCATCGAATCCGATGATGAACTTGCCTTGGTTATCGCACACGAGATGGGGCATTTGGAAAGGAAACACGCGGTTGTCCGATATAAGCAAGCCCTGGCGGTATCGCTTTTTGCGTCGATTTTTGCGGCTACCGTCGCGAGCAATAATAACTCGCGTGATGACGCCGCCGTCCTGATGACCGTGGTAATGGCGGAGATCATTATGAAAGGGTTCTCTCAGGAGCAGGAGAAGGAAGCGGATGAGATCTCCCTGGCTCATCTGAAAAAGATCGGCATGGACAGCCAGGTCTACCACGCCTTGATGGGTAAATTTATTGATATGAGATCAAGGAAGATCTACTTTATCGAAAAACTTTTCGGCACCCATCCCACACCGGAAAAACGTATTGAGAATTTGGATAAATTTCTTCAATCATATCAAGCGTTACAGACGAAGTTACAGCCATAGAATTATCCACATTTCCTTTTGAGGAGAGTCCCCCCAAAAACCCACTTTAGAGCTTCTATCGAAACTGTACTTTTGAGGGGACTCAAAATCATTTGTTGGCTTTTTAAATCATACCGGAATTTCCGTCTCTTTCTTTTGAGAGCGGATAGTTTTTCGGCTCAGGTTATGCGTGGTTTCAATTCGCCAGATCGTCCCCGTCCGCATCCGCATTACAATCGAATTGGTGGTGGCAACATTTCCGCGGTAATGGACTCCTTTTAACAGATCGCCGTCCGTAACCCCGGTGGCGGCGAAGATTAAACTATCTCCATGGGCGAGGTCTTCGGCGGTATAAACCCGGGTTAATTCATGTTCACTTATATGCTGAAGGATCTTCGTCCTCTCGGTTTCATCCTTCGGCCCAATTCTGGCTTGCAAATCTCCACCTAAACACTTGATTGCCACCGCGGTCAAAACTCCTTCGGTGGCGCCTCCGATACCAATGACCATATCGATTCCGGTATCCATACAAGTGGCGATTCCAGCTCCGACATCTCCGTCCGTAATCAAGCGGACTCGGGCTCCTAATTGACGTATCTCTTCAATCATCGCTTGATGTCTGGGGCGATCCAAAATTGCGATAGTTAGATCACGAATATTCTTTCGTAAACAAGCCGCCACCACCCGTAGGTTCTCACGGAGCGGGGCGTTTAGATCGATGTATCCCTTGGCTTCCGGGCCAACAATGATTTTTTCCATGTAAAAAGCCGGGACCGAAGCCAGACTGCCCTGGGCGGCGAGGACCACTACCGCCAGGGCATTGGATAAACCATTGGCCACCAAGCGGGTACCTTCGATCGGGTCTACCGCGATGTCGACTTTAAAGTCGCAATCATTTTTTCCAACCTGTTCACCGATGTAAAGCATCGGGGCTTGATCCTTTTCGCCTTCGCCGATGACCACGGTTCCCTTTATGTTCATCAAGTCCAGCATACCCCGGATCGCATCCACCGCCGCGCCGTCGACCAAATCTTTGTTGCCGTTCCCCATATACCGGCCGGCCATTAATGCGGCGGATTCAGTGACCCGCACCAGATCCAACATGACTTCGCGTTCCTTATCTTGAATCATCTTTTTGTCCTTTCTTTGTCAATGTGTTGCGCTGGTTTTAAATTTTGGAATACAATCAAGGACTTTAGCGCTGAGAGTAGACAGTAATTTGAAACGCTAAAAAGGCCATAAAAAATAGCATTTGGTCCCGGTGGAAAATCAGAGACCGACATCGGTTAAAGTGATATTGATAGGACAAAAGATGAATTGGACATCAAACCATCAGAATCCTGGTGATTTTATAATCTTTTTGCCAAATCAGTCCATTATTATCCTTATGTTAACAAATATAAGGGATTTGTTTTGTACGGAAGGTGAATGGATTGAGTTGGAGATGGTTATGGGCTTGAGGAAAACATAAGAGGAAACATGGTACGAAAACTATTTGGAATCAAAAACTGCGCCTGGAAGCAGGCAGGGGATTGAGCCCGTCCCACTCGGTTAAATCATCCGCAAAACTGGTAGTGACACCCCGGTTGATTCGATTGATAATCTTCGGACTCAACTCCTGGAGTTTATTCCGTATTTCCTGTAACCGGCCAAACGGCATTTTCAAGCCTGCCAGTAATAGATAGATAACGATCCTATCTTGTAACGACGGATCAAGATATAAGCCCCGGAATAGCGTTGGCGTGTTCGTTAACGATTGACATTCCTGAAACAATAATTCCACGGATTCGGCATTTACCCGGTAATCCTCGGGACACCTTAATAAAGCGGCCACCCGGATACTTTCGCCTTGAAAACCGGTTTCTTTCAAGAGACGGATGATCTCCTGACGGCAGGAAGCAGCAAGTGTAGTGGAATCGTTATCTTCGGAGTTTGTAACTTCGATCTTTAACGGGACGAAGCATCCCGGTGTATTCAGTAATCTGAAATAATCCTCCCGATCAAAAACAAACAAATCCGAGGGTTCCTTGGGAATCTGGTTGATTTCATCCAGAATATTGACAATGGTCTTATTCGCCGCCGGCCAAAATTCCATAATCGATTGATTTCCAAATTGAGCCTTCAAGGATTCATTATCGATGAGACAAAACGGGGTTGGATTTACATCGCTCAAAATGTCCAGGCCTTTGAGAGCGTTTTTTTGCTCCTCCAGAGATTCACTGATCAAGGGAATGGTAGCGATGCAACCGGTCAGGAGGCCTGTCTCCCGGGATAACTCGATCGTATCCGCCACAATTCCAGTCCCGGTCCCTCCGCCAAGACAGGAGATGACAAAGATAAAATCGACATCTTTGGCTAAGTATTTCATTAAGATTGCTTTAACCTTCCTGGTTTCACTCCGGAATGCTTTTTGACCAATACGGGGATCTTTGCCCGCACCTAATTGGGAGCCGATACACACGCGATATTTCTTGGGAATGGTTTGCAGGGCTGCCAAGTCTAGCGGAGAAGTATTGATGGCCATGGCTTTATAACCTCTTTGGGAGAAGAGATCGGCAATTTTTCCCCCTCCTTGTCCACACCCGATAAAGCCGAACCGGATTCCTTTATCATTCATTAAGAAGTTACCCCCCGTGAACATCAATAATCGTGGCCGTGCATACAGGGTAAAAAGTTATAACCATCACCCGAACGGGTCATGGCTATAACTTTTGTATCGATGGTAACTTATTAACCTTTACCTTTTCCTTTGCCGGAACCTTTACCTGCACCCGTACCCTTACCTTGACCAGTGCCGGCAGCACCCTGACCATTACCGACCGTTTGGCCTCCGCTTAATCTTTCTTGTTCCTTTTGTTCTTGATCCACTTTATCTTTGATAACTTTAGCTTCTTTTTCCAGCTTGGCGGCTTTTAAAACCGAAGAGTTCCTACTCATCAGATCCGACATTTTTAAGCCTAACGATTTGGCAATGGCACCCCATCCCAGATCCTGTCCGCGCATTGCCAAAATATCGGCGACGGTTTTTCCGGAGGCATTGACCATGCCGTACATTATCCCGATTTCGCCATATCCTAACGAATTATTTACACGCAAATCCACTATGTCTTGCGGAGTAACAGTAATCCCGTAAGCTTTGGAAATGGTTTGGGCCAAACCGGTATCCTGAGCGGTCGGGAGGGTCGTTTCTTTTTGGGTCGTCTCATCGGTTTGATCAGTGGTATCATCGGTTCCGGTTGTGTCAGATGTTCCAGCCGTTTCGGTCGGCTCGGTTGGATCTGTTGTTTCAGCGGTATCGGCGAGTATGGGAATTGCATAAGTACAGATTAAGGCCAAGATCAATAAAAAGGAAACCACTCTGGAGCTACACTTCATTGAAGACACCTCTTTTGATTTATGTGATACCTTAATCAAAATAACAGCAAGTCTTCCCAACCATTCCCACCCTCTTTGCTGTGTCACGCGCGCGAAAGCCCTTCACTTTTGTTTTTGGAATATGTTCATATCAGCACAAGGCCTGCCAATCAAGAGAAGACAATATGTCATTTACCCGAACGGGTTCCATGGCTATTACCTTTGGAACCGGAACTGGTACCGCCTGACTGGGGACTCGGATTGCCTGAACCCGGATTCGTTTTTTTCATATCGTCTTGTGGAACTGTCTCATCTGGACCGGGGACTTTTTCTTCTGAATCAATGATTTCTTCTTCGGGTTTATCTTTCAAATCATTCTTCCCGGGAATGACCGGATCGCTTCGGCCGTCTTTTTTGGGGTTGACCTTTTCCGGACGCGGGATTTCCGGGCTCATTTTTTCCGGAGTTCTCTTTGGCGGAATTTTCTCACCCGAAATCTTTTTTTCCGGACCGTGGCTAGCGGTGATAACCTTTCGAACTTTGCCATCCGGAGTTTTGCCGGTATAGCCCCGGCCGTTACCGCCGGTTTTTACCTTTGCCACCCCGGATTTATCTAAGAGATAGGAGATACTTCCCGTTTTGACCTCATCCAGGGCAAGTATATGGCCATTCTTATTGGCATAAATCATCAGCGCATATCTACCCATGGAAAGGTGATTTTTGAATGCGAGTTGTCTTTGGGCCAGTGTAGATTGGATGAATTGTACCTGAATATCTTTTCGCCGGAGTTCGGTCTTAAGCGGCTTGATTAACTTTT
>DASVMB010000303.1:0-4126 GCA_036384575.1 Bacillota bacterium | reverse complement strand
CCAAACAGGGGATTACCCTGCAGATTGTCGAGTTTCAAGATTACGTCCAACCCAATCTGGCCCTCGCCCAAGGGGAGCTGGACGCCAACTATTTTCAACATATCCCGTATTTGAACCAGTTCAGTAAGGATCATCAGCTTGATCTGACCTATATCGCCAAAGTACATATTGAACCCATCGGTGTATACTCAAATAAAATCAAATCCCTTGATCAACTACCGGAGAAGGCTTTGGTGGCGATTCCCAATGATCCGACCAATGGCGGGCGCGCCTTACTTCTGTTACAACGGGCCAAACTAATAGAACTCCGTTCGGGTGTCGGACTTACCGCTACGGAATTGGATATTGCCAAGAATCCAAAAGGCCTGCAGTTTAAACCTTTGGAAGCCGCCGAACTGCCGCGGGCCCTTCCGGATGTGGATATCGCCGTTATCAATACCAATTACGCCTTGTCGGCCAATCTGAATCCGACCAAGGACGCTTTGTTCATCGAGGATAGCCAATCGCCGTACGTGAATGTCCTGGCGGTGCGGACGAAAGACAAGAACAAAGCGGCTTTGAAAAAGCTGGCTACCGCCTTAACCAGCAAGACAGTTAAGGATTATATCGTCAATACGTATCAGGGCAGTATCGTGCCGGCTTTTTAGGGAAAAAGCAGGCAAATAGGCAACAAGCAATAAGGCATGAGGCACGAGGCGCGTGGTACCAACATTAAGTCAAGGGGATTTACCCTTGGCTTTTTTATGCTGGAGAGTGGCTATTTCCGTGGAAGTACAAAAGTTAGGAATATTATAACAATGATGCATATCCATTAATGTTAAGGAGGCGGGTTCGATTCCTATCGGCCGTTTTTGGAGACGGACCGAATCATCATGGATTCGTTGCATGGGGGGGTTGATTTTGTCCTGTCAAATCCTCCGTCCAGCCAAGGTGACGACGGGTTCGGTTTCCGGAGGGAAGTTTTAAGGGGGAGGGAATTTTTGAAAAAAGGCGGCAAGGCTTACGAATACTACCGGAAAACCGGGTCAAGTCCGCTCACCAGGTGGCAGACTCATTTATTCGAAGCCATCGAATAAGAAAATATCATAACTACGATTCATTCTGAGGTCAACCTGCGGCTTCCCTTTTTCGGTTCGCGATAAAGGTGATACCGGAACCGGCAATGATTAGGACCATGCCGATGATAGTATTGGGAGCCAATGATTCATGGAGGATGATTAACGCCAAGACCGGCGCCAAGGCCGGCTTGATGAAGAATACCGATGAAGCGGTGGCGGCGGAGGTTTCTTGCATTGCTAAGAAGTAGAAGCAATATCCCAATCCGGTGACAAAGATACCGATATAGATTAGGCCAATCATATTATGCCACGAAAGGCCCGAAAAGACCGGTACGGCTGCAAACAGTTTCAGGCCGGAATGGGAAAGATACGCCGCAATCCGGGGGATTCGCGTCAAGAGAATCAATATCAACATTTCGGCGCTTCCCATCAGGAAACTGAAACTGCTCAGCGCTACCCCACCCAATCTGGAGCTTCCTGCCTTGCCCAAAACCCCGTATAATGCGAAGGTAACCGCCGATAAAAGGGTAAAAATAACTCCTCGTGAGGTATTGGCCAGCTTCCAGGGGTTTACAATCCAGAGGATCCCCAGGATGCTGAGGCCCAATGATAGCAGGGTCTTTTTACTGATCTTCTCCCCCAGCAGGAGATAGGCGAAAGGAATTACGAATGCCGGGTTACAACTGAATAAAATGGCTACGGTCGATGCCTTACTGTATAAGACGGCCAACTGATAAAAGGTCATGCTGATGACCACGCAAATCAAACCGGTAATGGCAAAGTAACGAAAGTCTGCTGCATTTAAGGAGACTCCCCGGGTTTTCAGGTTTTGAAATGCCAAAGGGAACAATATTAACCCTCCGATGAGGAATCGGAGCAAGGTCAATTGAATCGGGTGAAAGTCATTAGTTACAAGCTTAAGAGCGATCTCCATCGTACTGAACAAGATGGTGGAGAAGAAAATGTACCAGTATCCTTTTTTCATTCCGGTTACCTCTCGATGAATAAAATAAAAAGAAAGCCCGGTTAGGGTCGACGGCCAGAGTGCGTGGGCGATTTTTCGTGTCTATCATATAAGAGATGCTCTGAGTTGTCAATCATACAGGTACCTTAAAAGCGTTGCTTCCGTATGCGCTGAAAATCATACCTCCTAAAAATCCCGAATAGATTTATGGGACGACATTATAGGGGAGTATATTTTGAAGATATACTTTATCCGATGGGCGCTTTTGCGCAGATTTTGCGTGGGAATAGTTGTTGCCGGGCTATTGGCGGGGACGTACCGGTACTTATCGATCCCGGTCTATGATTCCTCATTGACCTGGAAAATGGGTGTCGTAAGGGAAGCAAAGGTAAATGAAAAATTAATTGCATTAACATTTGACGATGGGCCTAGCCCTACATTCACCAATAAGATCCTCGATCTACTAAAGCAGTATCATGCCAAGGGGACTTTCTTCATCGTCGGCGCGCAGGCGGAAAAGTATCCGGAAATCATCGAGAGGGAACTTAGAGAAGGGCATGAAATCGCCAATCATATGTATCAACACCGCGAAGTATACGGAATGCCTATCGATGAGTTAAAGGAGGATTTGGAACACTCGCACCAGGCTATTTACCAAATTACAGGACAAGTGATGCGCCTATACCGCCCAACCAGCGGATACTGTAATGAAAGAATCTACGAACTTGCCTGCAGTTTGAATTACACGGTGATTATCTGGACTTGGGGATTGGATAGCCGGGATTGGACGGGAATGAACGGAAGGTCGATAGCAGGAAAGATCATAAAGGTCGTGAAACCGGGGGGGATTGTTCTCTTTCATGATTTGGGCGGGAATCGCAACAATACGCTTCAAGCGCTGGAGATATTGGTTCCGGAGCTGATCAGCGAAGGGTATCAACTTGTTACTGTATCGAAACTTTTATGGCAGGCCAAGATGGATGCCCAAGGACTTCAAAGGAACCGTATTACTGTTTCCGGCTTCCGGAAAAATTAGCCGATCTAAAAATATACCGATGAACCGTTTAAAATCGACTGACGGATAAACAGAACATATATTCATTCTCGATCTGGAAAGTACTTATTCTAAATACTTCGAAACCCTTTTCCAATGATCTCCGAGGTGTTGGTAATGGTAATGAAGGATTTTGAATCAATTTCCCGGATATATTTTCGCAAGGCGATGGCCTGCCCCCTGGTCACTACCGTGGTGATCACGTGTTTCTCATCATCGGTGAACGCACCGTAAGCAATATGGATGGTTGCTCCCCGGTGTAGGTTGTTTATGATATATTCTTGAATCAGCTCCGGTTTTTCGCTGATGATAACAAGTTGCTTGCGCAGATTTAACCCTTCGATCACCGAATCAATTACGAACCCTTTCAAAACCAACCCTAAAAAGGAGTACATACCGATTCGTATTCCATAAACGAAGCCGGCTGAGAGGGTAATGGCTAAATCCGCCAATAAAAGGGCCTTACCGATGTCGATGTCGGTCAGTTTGTTGAGCACCTTTGCCACGATATCCGTTCCACCCGTGGATGCGTTCAGATTAAAGGTGATTGCCGAACCGACCGCAGGTAACAGAATGGAAAGAATCAATTCCAGCATAGTGTCATTGGTAAAAGGCGTATTGACCGGGTATATTTTGCCTAGCAACCAGACCATGCCGGACAGTGCGAAGCTGGAATAGACTGTTTTAGAACCGAAAATTCGGCCAATCAGTGCATAGCCTGCAATTAGAAGCAATATATTAATGATCAGCATCAGGGGTCCGACCGCTATCCTTGGGAAGAAATGCCGGATGACGATGGCCAGACCGCTAACACCACCGGTTGCAAAATGGTTCGGTATCTTGAAAAAATGAATTCCGGCAGCCACCAGCGCCAAGCCCAAATTGATCAGCAGAAAGTCTTTCAATTTATCTGAGTTTAGTTCTTTTACGGACAGTTGTTGAATCAATGTTTCCTCCCTAAAACCCAGACGAACAGGTATCCTCGCACGCGACTTTTTCCGTGTCGCTGCAATAAAAAAGTCCCTGACAGGAATTGGCGTCAAGGGGCTT
>DASVMB010000302.1:0-8680 GCA_036384575.1 Bacillota bacterium | reverse complement strand
GGTCGGCATCCAATCGCTTCCGGTAGTGTGCCATTCGCCCCAGAAGCCGACTAAGCCAACTTCGATGAAGCCGATACGCGGATCTCCGTCATACTTCGCCCCCAAGGCGGCAATAAAATTATCCAGCGCCTGAAGTAACTTCGAATCATTATAATCCGGACAGGTACCGGCACCAAATTGAGAATATTGATGAGTTTTGAGCCCTTTTTTCAGCAAAAAATCCGGAATCCCGGTAGTCTTCTGGGGATAATCAAGATAAACGCGGAACACTGCCTGATTCCCCCTGGAGGCAATGATATTTAAATTCATTTCCAGGTCGGACCAGTCGAACTTATTGTCATCAACCATTAATTGCCGGAGGGGAATATAAAAATATTCCATACTGTAGGGGAAGCGATCATAATTATCATGGCCCGGTTTTGAAACATTCCGGGCATCCAGATATGGCATGAAACCCTTCAGTGGATTTTCAACCGGAGCATTGGTATAAGTCAACACCCTGGTATCGGGGGCCTTGGGCAATATAGCCGCTTTTTCATCATAGGCAATATTCAACCAGTCAATCTTGGCGTCAGTACTGGAAATTTGAGAACTGCCGCCGTTGCAAACCAAAAATCCGACTGAAATATTATTCAGAATTACATCGCTGTATGATCCGACTTCAGTCCACTTTTGATTATCCTCACTGAAATATCCGGTATAGACGCCGTTTTTGCGGGTAATCCGCAAATACTGGATCTGCGGGAATTCAGCAAGGGTCGACGTTGAAGTGAAATAAGCCTTGACTTCCTTACCCCATTGCAGCTTTGGGCCATCCGAATAAAGCGCCTTCATTACAAGGTAATTATCCAAATCCTGAGCAACCAACATTCCCAGTTGATGCCAGTTGGCGGTCGGAGTAAACTCGATTTTGGCGGTAAATTCGAAATCGGCATTACCACACGGAACCGACCGCAATAAAACATTGGAAGCATCGTTAATTCCGCCCCAAATATCTCCGACCCTGGTGGTAATCGTCATATATCCGGGCTTTTTGGTCAGACTCCATGAATCTTTGTCTTCCCGAATCCAATGCCACTCTTTGGACAGTTCGGATTGATCAAAATCTTCGGTATGCTTCTCGGGAAGGGTGGCTGCATAGGTCATAAAGGCGGTATTGAATATGATAAAGAATAAAAGCAGCCGGGATAATCTGTTCATTAATAATCCCCCTTTATTCCATTTCACAATTCTAGCGATTGATTCCGGATAGTTGAATGCTTCGTAAGAAAAATTTATTGGCGACAAATAACAAAATGATCATTGGCGCCGTAGCAATCATCACTGCAGCCATCATTGCATTCCAATTCACAACCCGCATTAAGCGAAAATCGGATAATCCGAGCGCCAGTGTTTTAAATTGGGGGCTTTGGGTAACCACCAATGGCCAAAGTAATGAATTCCATTGGCTTTGGATAGTCATCAGGGCAAAAGTCGCTATCGCCGGAGCGGTTAAAGGTGCCATTATATGAAGCCAGGTTTGGAAATAACCGGCCCCATCAATGGTTGCCGATTCAAATAGTTCCCGTGGCAAAGTCTGATAAAATTGGCGCAATAAAAAGGTGCCGAAAGCATTCCCAAAAAGGAACGGTACGATAAGGGCGTAGTAGCTGTTAGCCCAGCCAAGTTTGATCATAATAATATAAGAAGGGATAATCGTTACTGAAACAGGAATCATTAGTGTGGTAATATAAAGGAAGAATAAAAAATCTTTACCCGGAAATTTTAATTGACCGAATGCAAAACCAGCCATCGAACAAGCGATTGCCGAGCCCAGGGCAATACAGAAAACAACAAAAACGGTATTCGAAAAGTAAGTCCCCATACTCGACTCAGTTAAAGCTTTCAAATAGCCTTCGATGGTAAAGTGATGTGGAATAAGGTTATATCCGGCGAAACTTTCGTCATTTGTCTTAAATGACGTACTCAGTTCCCATATGATTGGAAATGTGAAAAAAAACAAGAAGGTAATAATGCCGATATATGTAAGAAGTTTCGTAAATTTTTTTTTGCCGGCCGTTTTCATCAAGGCCCCCCCTTTTGGAAAATTAAACTTGGTCGTAATTTACCCGTGAGCCTATATATTTGAAGGTGATAAAGGTTAAAAAAGCAATCAAGGCAAATAAAATTACGCCCATTGCGCAAGCTTCACCCATCTGGAAGTAGGAAAATGCTTTGCGGTAAAGTAAAAGATTAAAATATAAATTGACATTACCAGGACCGCCATTTGTCAATGCAAAAGGAAGATCAAAAATTTGTAATGTCCCGATCATATTGACCACGATATCATAGAAGAAAACCGGACTGATCATTGGAAAAGTAATTTTCCAAAATCGAACCCAGGCATTGGCGCCATCCACTAACGCAGCTTCATACAATTCCCCCGGTACGTTTTGGAGGGCGGCCAAGAGCAGTACAATATGCATCCCCAAATAACTCCAGATATTCACGAACATAACCGCAAAAAAGGCAACCGCCGGATTATTCAACCATCTAACCCCTTGAAAACCAAAACTGGTGATGAGATGATTCAAAATTCCAAACGAATAATTATACATCCATTGCCAGACCAAGGCATGGGCAATCGGCATACAAACCCAAGGTAAAAGAAAAAGGGTCCGGAAAAGATTTAAACCTTTTAATTTCTGATTTAATATCAACGCTATTCCCAGTGCAATAAAGCACTGAATCGGAACATTCAACACCGTAAACAGGATTGTCTGTTTTAAAGAAGCCCAGGATGCGGGGGAAGCAAAGATATTTTTATAATTAATCCAACCAACCCATTTTAATGGGTTTACCAAGTCCCAATCGCTAAAAGAAAGAACGATAGTGGCAACGATCGGCGCTAACGCAAAGACAAAAAAACCCAAAAAATTAGGGGCTATAAACAAATAACCCGCTAACGCCTGACGAAAGCGTTGCTTATTTTTAGCCTTTTTTTCAGGGTGAAGCAATTGGTAACTGCCTAATTCCAGTTCTTGATTATCCATGGCGACCTCCATTCTGACAACTTTAACAAGAAAGCGGGAAAACCCGCCGGTTCCCCGGGGTTCTCCCGCTAATATAGGTATTATTTATTTTACAATAAGTAATGGAGTAACTTCGGCTTTGATATTCGCCGTTGCTTCTTTAACAGTTTCGGATCCCGAGGCAGCCGCATTCAACTCACGCTGGATAACATCCCACATTTGAGCCCAATTGACATGCATCGGATATTCACCGGTCTTACCCGCGGCTTCATCAAAATAATATTGGAGATGGGCCGGACCTTTTTCTTTCGTAGCAGCCATATAGACCGGAACAATCGACTTAATGGAAGGGAAGCAGCAGCCGTATCCGGCGACAATTTTTTGACCCTGGGGGCCATCCATCCATTTAACTAATTTCCAAGCAGCATCCTTATATTTTGTCTTGGAAGCGATCAAATGGGCCAAACCGTTAAAAGCGCTGATCCGGCCGGCAGGCCCCGCCGGAAGCGGAGCGACATCCCATCCAAATTTGACGCTGGAACGCGCCGCGCCTAGCATCCAGGAACCGCACGGATAAATCGCTATCTTTTTCGCATTGAAAAGATCCCAAGCTCCACCGGCGAAACTTGAATTGTCGGTCTGCGGTGCAACACTATATTTATTGGTCAAATCAAAATAGAATTGGAGCGCTTCCACTGCCTTGGGATCATCCAAGGTAAACTTAGTGCCAAATGGTTTATCCAAAACACCGGCTCCAGGGGTGCCATTCATCCAAACAAAATTGATCCAACCGGTTTGAATTTCTCCGGCGTTGTTACCGGCGATACCGTAACGGACGATCTTGGTTTTGTCGAAGCCGTCTTCAGTAGCATTTTTGCCATTGGCATCAATGGTTAATTTCTTCAGGTCCTGTAAAAAGCTCCCGCCGTCTTTACCGTTCCAAGTCCATTTTTCAGGAGCGGTGATACCGGCTTGAGCAAACATATCTTTATTGTACATATAACAGATAGTATCCCAATCTTTGGCCAAACCGAATTGTTTACCCTTGTAACTCCAGTTAGCGGTCAGACCAGGATAATATGCGCTTAAATCGATCTTGTCTTTTTTGATTAGGGGGTTGAGATCCATGAGCGCGCCTTTGCTGGCTAAACTTGAAAAGTAAGCGATGTGGCCCCAAAATACATCGGGCATCGTTCCTGCGGCAACACCGGTTTGAATCTTGGTCCAATAATCGTTCCACTCGGTTAATTCAATTTTAACTTCGATACCCGGATTCGCTTTCATAAAAGCTGCAATAGCGGCCTCCATCGCCGGCTTCTGGTTGCCATCCCACAGTGCGTAACGGAGTGTAACCTTCGGGGCGGCCAATACGGTAAAACAGGAAAAAACCATGACCAAAACCAAAAAAATAAGTAAAAACCTTTTCATGATAACCCTCCTTATTTTTTTATTTTTATATTGGTTCCCACCCGACTGTTGCGGAACCCCTCGCTTTCCTTCAACCCGGCAGAAACCGAATATAACAACCGAAACGTTTAAGTTCGCAAACTTACCCCTTTTCCTATTAAGTAATCACCGGTCACGGTCATAAAATCGATTATAAAGCGGGCGGAGCTGTCGAATCGCGAATGACAATATTCACATCAAAAACTTCTTTCCTGAAAAATTTTTTTCCGTTATCGATAGCGATGATTTGATTGGCAGCAAATTTCCCGATTTCATAAATTGGGACTGTTAAAGTAGTTAAAGGTGGAGTTGTATATGCTGAGAACTGCACATTATCGAAACCCATAACCGATATTTGATCCGGTACTTTGATCTTTCTGTCATAGGCTGCTTGAAGAGCCCCGATAGCCATCCGATCATTCGCACAAAAAACCGCGGTTGGCGGTATTTCCAGGTCAAACAATTGGAACAAGGCGTTGTAGCCGGATTCTTCCGACCACTTACCTTCCAGGATATAAGCGGGGTTAATCGGCAAAGCAAGTTCCTTCATCGCCTCGGTAAAACCTTTCTTCCGGTATAAACCCGAAGCAAAGTCTCCAATGCCTCCGATATAGGCAATTCTTTGATGTCCGAGCGATGCTAAATAATGAACCGCTTTCTTGGCTCCACCTTCATTGTCAATACAAATGCAATTGGTCTTGGTATCTTCCGTATAACGATCGATAAAGATATGAGGGAATTTATCAGTCGTTAACTTATCACCGATTTTATCACTAATCGCCGCTCCTAAAATGATTGTACCATTGGTTTTCTGCCCCCTAAATATCCGGGAGTATGTCTCTTCATTCCATTTCATGATTAGATCAATGACAATACTATATCCTGCTTCTCTTGAAATATCCGCAATACCGGCCAGTAATCCAATAATCCAGGGGTCTTCCAGCAATTGTTTCGTTTCAGTATGAAGCATTACGAGCCCTATATTTCGGGTGTTTTTGGATTTTAAACTCCGGGCATTGGCATTGGGATGATAGTTAAGGATTTTCACGGCTTCCAACACTTTTTGCTGAGTTGAATAGCCAACTTCATCCGTATTATTATTCATGACGTAAGACACGGTTGCCTGGGAAACGCCTGCATACTTTGCTACATCTTTAATGGTAGTCGTGGGAATCACACCTATACGAAAATTTATTCCGTCTTTTAGATTAACTGAATCGATTAAGTTATCTGGTTTAAGAATAGCATGATCTCCTTTTCCTGTCAAGAACATCCCGATCAATCTTTTACGAAAATTTTAAACACACATTTTTTACGCCATGAAGGGCACGACATTAGATAGCCAAACACGATGAAAAAAAAGACCGAGGAGCCTACGCTTCCTCGGTCTTTTTTCGATCTTAGACTTCCATGATGATGGGAAGAATCATCGGTCTCCGTTTCATCTTGCCGTACAGGTGCTTGCTCAGGATTTCACGGATCTGGCTCTTCATCGTCGCCCAATCCGAATACTCGCTGCACCGTTCTAAAGCCTGCTTCACCTTTTCCTTGGCTTCGTCGATCAACTCCTCCGATTCCCGGACATAGACGAATCCCCGGGAGACGATATCCGGTCCGGCCACGATCTTGCCGCTCTGCTTATCGATAGTGACTACAACAATCAAGATACCATCCTGGGAAAGTTGCTTCCTATCCCGGAGCACGATATTGCCGACATCCCCGACTCCAAGGCCGTCGACGAAAATCTTGCCCGAAGGCACTTTACTCGAGATCCGGATCCGGTCCTTGTTGACTTCAACCACATCGCCATTTTCGGCAATGATTACATTCTCGCTGTTGATTCCGACATCTACGGCCAAACGGGCGTGCTGCACCAGATGGCGGTATTCGCCGTGAACCGGCATGAAAAACTTGGGCCGGGTCAAATTAAGCATCAGTTTTAACTCTTCCTGGCTGGCATGTCCCGAAACATGGATCCCTTGGGCCGATTCATAAATAACTTGAGCGCCGAGTTTGAAAAGATGATTGATGGTACGGGCCACCAATTGTTCATTGCCGGGAATCGCCGAGGCTGAGATGATTACGGTATCTCCGGGAACAATCGTGACCTTCTTATGTTCGGCGGTAGCCATCCGCGAGAGCGCCGACATCGGCTCACCCTGACTGCCGGTGGTGATCACCGTCAATTGTTCCGGGGCGTAACGATCCACATCATCCAGTTCAATGAGAACCCCTTCCGGGATCTGCAAATATCCCAGGTTCATAGCGATGGTGGCTACATTAACCATGCTTCGGCCCGCTAAAGCCACCTTACGGTTAAAGTGAAAAGCGGTATCGACGATTTGTTGAATCCGGTGGATATTGGAGGCAAAAGTGGCTACTAAAATTCTGCCTTCGGCCTGAAGAAAGAGTTCATCGAAGGTCTGGGCCAATTCCCGTTCTGACGGAGTATAACCAATGCGCTCCACGTTGGTGCTGTCTGAGAGTAACGCCAGCACTCCTTTATCGCCTAATTCCGCCAGTTTCCGGAAGTCGGTGACCTTCCCATCAACCGGGGTATGGTCAAATTTAAAGTCTGCCGTATGCAAAATGATGCCGACAGGAGTATGAACCGCTAAGGCCACAACATCAGCGATACTATGGTTGACATGGATAAATTCCACCGTAAAGCGGCCGATATCCACGCGTTCTCCCGCTTTAATACAATGCATGGTGACATCCCGAACCATGCCATGCTCTTCGAACTTACCCCGGGCCAGTCCCAGAGTGAGTTTAGTCCCGTATATGGGGACATTCAACTGCTTTAAAATATAGGGCAGAGCACCGATATGGTCCTCATGGCCGTGGGTTAAAAAGATGCCCCGGACTCGTTCACGGTTTTCTACCAGATAGGTGATGTCCGGAATAACCAAGTCGATTCCCAGCATATCTTCATCCGGAAACATCAATCCGGCGTCGATGACGATAATCTCCTTGTTATACTCGATGGCCATCATATTTTTACCGATCTCGCCCAGTCCTCCCAGGGGAATCAGTAAAACCCGGTCTTGTTTATTGGTAAGACCCAAAGAAAAAAACACCTCCTGTTGTGCTGTAAACGGGTGGTTTTCCAATTCCCGTGGAATTACTCTCCGAACAGGGCGCTACCCCGCAATTCCACGGTCGGGTTGTCTCTATCAAATCCACATCCCGCGCGCCGCTTATGGCGTAAAATCGATGAAACCAAATCCGGCCGCTCCCGGTTACGTATTTGCAATCCGAGGACACGACCGGCGCTCAAATGAGAGTTGTAAATGAACCCCGCATTATGATGCGCCTTTTCCGCACAATAAATTATAACCTTTATTATAGCGGATTTCCCTTATGATCACAAGTCAACTGTAAAATAAATTGAAAAGCCTTGATTTTATGGCACAATCTGGCTACAATTACCTTAAGCCTTTTTTTTCAAACTAAAAATCCATCTGGCTTTCGTAAACCTCGATTCGGCAAGTCGTGCCCAAGTACATGCATTACGATTTTCTTAAAAAAGCACGGAAAGATCTGTTCACTCAGATGGCCTCCAGTGTACGACGCGATCGAATCGGGTTTTATCAAGGAAGGAGCGGCATCTTGAATCGTAAGCTTGCAGTACTCGGTTTGGGAATCGAGAATTTAGCCCTCGTTAAATATCTGGCCGGTAAGGGTGACGAGCTCACCGTCTGCGATAGCCGTGATCGGATCGCTCTTGGCGAACGTTACGAACTCTTAACCCAATTAGGTGTAACTTTTAGATTGGGACCGGATTATCTGGAAAGACTTGAGGATTTTGATACGGTTTTCCGATCTCCCGGACTGCCGCTTTTTCAACCGGAGTTAAGACAAGCCGAGGCCAAAGGAGTAGAGGTTACCAGTGCAATGCGGTTATTCTTGGATTTATGCCCCTGCCCTACCATCGGAGTGACCGGATCCAAGGGAAAAGGAACTACCTCTTCACTCATCCACCGCATCTTGACGTTAAGCCAGGCTAAAAAGGGTTCCCAAGCTTTTCTGGGTGGTAATATCGGGATCGCCCCGTTTGAGTTTCTCCCCCGTCTCAGACCGGAAGATCGGGTGGTGTTGGAACTATCCAGTTTTCAACTGGAAGATTGTCATCGAAGTGTCGACATTGCCGCGATTACGAATATCACCGAGGATCATCTGGCACCTGCCGATCCTCTAAACCCTAATTACCATAAGTCGCG
>DASVMB010000301.1:0-7431 GCA_036384575.1 Bacillota bacterium | reverse complement strand
TGGGCTCCTGTTCAATCACCTGTCCTCTGGCCTGTTACAAAGCGCTCCAAACTTTCCTCGATCTCTCCTCCGAACCGGTAGAGTAGAGTTGCATTGCAACTCTTAAAAAAGAGCATATGCTCTTTTAAAATTCGGTATCATCTCCCTCAATGCCAAACGGAGGATTAATGGCATTCATATAATAGGCGTCGGCAGTCTCGATCAGGTTAATGTCGAGCCGCGGGAGGTTTTTGCCGCCGCGCTGATGAATAACGCAGCGGCGATCATCGCCTTCCACAACCACCCCAGCGGCGACCCGGTGCCGAGCCCGGCGGACTTTGCGATTACCAGAAGGTTGCAAGAGGCCGGAGAGATTATGAATATCAGGGTGCTGGATCATTTGGTGATCGGGGAGGGGAGGTTTTATAGTATGAGGGAGGGCGGAAGTTTATAAAATTGAAAAGGGAAAAATGAAAAGGGAAAAAGTGCGAGGGTTGGAGAAACTAAGGAATCATAGTTGCCGACGGGGAACGTCTCCCACTTCCCCGCACCCCTTAGGGCCAAGGGATTGAGCCGCCAATCCCTTGGAACCCAGCGGCCACCTCACCCCTTTTTTCCCCTCTCCTTCTAAAAGCAAGTAGGAGAGGGGAAACGTGCTCTGTCAAAGTCGCCTATGCCGCTGAGCCCCCCGGTACTCCCCTTATCCCCGGCCATCCCTGGGCCGGGGAGGTGAACCTTAGAATGTTAAATAGTTGGGCCTATCTGGCCTGCGACCTCGTGTCTCCGGCCTCTATGGTAGTCCTTTTCCCCCGACGGCGCGGCTTGTAAACAAGCCGATGATTCATCCGGAATCGAAGCCGCGCCACCAACATCCCTGTTGGTGGTTTTTGTCTTTCGAAGAGGTTTTTTGGACTAATTTTATAAATTTATCTGCTTTAAGGCATCCAGCTAGTCCAACATTTCCGGACTCCATGGAAGGAGTCCAGGCGACGCTGCGAACTCTTTGGAGTTCGACTTTTCGAGGATGAAAAATAGCGGTCGCGTTCGGAAGCCTTGACTTAGTTGCCAGTCAAATTTGATTCTTTTTTACCCCGAAATGGTCAACAGGGAGGTTGACCACGCGGCCTCGATTCTGGACGAATCACGGCCGTCGGCACAAAGAATCACCCAAGAAGACGGCTACATGGAGGTAGGCGTCTGTATAATCGCGAAGCACTCCGACGGCGGTCAAGGATGAGCGCCGATATCAGGGGGTACCCGGGGGCCAAGCCCCCGGGCCGGTGGGTTCCAAGGGATTGCCGGTCCAATCCCTTGGCCCTAGGGGGGCGGGGGAGTGGGTGACGTCCCCCGTCGAGATCAGAGCTGACTCACACATTGCCATCACCATTGCGGAAAGCCGCTCGGATTAGCCTGGCGGTGGGCGCTCTTCCTTTCAGAATGTTGACCGGGATAACCGTGGCTTTAACGGACGGCATGGCCAAAGAAATATGTATTTCTATAATCGCACCATAGAGGTAATTCCAATCATCCATCCCTCCTGGGCCAATAAATATTACCCGGTTGAACCAAAGGTATATAAGTATAAAGAAAGCGTTCGTAATATTGTCATGGGATTGGTAGAGCAGTAAAGTGCGAAGGTTGAAGAGTGAACTGTAAAAAATGCTTGGGGTAAATAATTTCGGCTCCTAGGTAAACACCCAATTTCAAGCCGCAACGTCGATCAATCAATCTAGCTGGGAATACTCGAATCGCAGCTGGAGATGATTGACTTTAATTTTCAGAAATGTAATAATTTATATCACCCAAGTTCCAATCCATAGTCCAACCCGCCGGTTAGGATGCAGCCAGCATCCGGACCGGCTTTTTTATTTTTCTATTTAAGCAATGGCTTCCATTTGGGCTAATGCATAAGGTATTACGCGAACGCAAAATAACCGGAAGTGGTTGGGAGGGTTTGGCGGTGAATTCTGATCATGTCGGAAATCCGGAAAATACCAGAGATCTGAGAAAAAATGCGACACTTAGAACAGCGTTAATTAATGAAGCAAACTATCGGGAAATCAATCAAAGTCAAATCCAAAACGAAAATAACCTGGCCAAAGCGGGAATGCTGGTGAATGCCGACCTCCCGGTAATTCGAAGCGAGGATTCTTTGATTCCGGCATGGGATTTAAGAGGCTATACTTTCTTATTCAATAACGATATACCTCCCACGGTCCATCCCAAGCTTTGGATTCAAGGAAACTTAAATTTAAACGTCGGCTTATTTTTTGTTACCGGCAATATCTATCAGGTTAGGGGTTTTGATTTTGCCAATATCTCCTTTATCCGGGGAAATACGGGCTGGATTGTCATTGATTGTTTAGGTTCCAAAGAAACCGCGGAGGCAGCTATCGGTTTAGTTAATGATTATTTTGGCGAAATTCCTGTCAGCGCAGTCATCATTACTCACTCTCACGAAGACCATTACGGTGGAATTATGGGTGTTCTGAATTTTGCCAAAGCAGATGCTGAGATTTACGTCCCTCAAAATTTTGTTCAATCCGTGATTGATGAGAATGTATATGTAGGTATCGCCATGTCCCGGCGTGGTATATATATGTACGGTGTAGAGCTGCCTCGGGATGCGAAAGGACAGATCGATAACGGCATTGGAAAGGGTCCATCGCTCGGCACAGGAACATTCACTCAAAACGTTCGGGAAATTACGGAACAATACGTAAAAAAAGTAATTGACGGGGTCGTTATCGAGTTCCAATTGGCCCTAAGCACCGAAGCACCCGCGGAAATGTTTGTATATATACCGGGAGAACGCTCTTTATGCATTGCCGAAGATGCCAATGCCACCATGCATAACTTGTTAACTTTACGGGGGTCCAAAGTCAGAGATGCGGTTGCTTGGGCCGGGAGTATTCAAAAGGCAATTGATTTATGGGGTACTACTCTGACTTCGGTATTTGGGGTTCACAACTGGCCCCGTTTCGGGAATCCATCTTGTATTGAGTATTTGGAGAAACAAAGGGATATCTATCAATATATCAATGATCAAACTTTGCGACTTATAAATCAAGGATATACCATTGAAGAGGTCGGCCGGATGGTTAAACTTCCGGAGAGTCTGGCGGATGAATGGTATAATGGCGAATTTTACGGAACGGTCATTCATAATGTCAAAGCGGTTTACCAGAGGTATCTCGGCTGGTATAACGGCAACCCGGTGGAGCTAAATAAATTACCTCCGGAAGAATCAGCCAAGAAATATGTGGAATATATGGGCGGCGAAGCGGGGGTTTTAGTTAAAGCCAGGGAGTCCTTCGCGGAGGGAGCATATCAATGGGTTGCCGAGGTAACCAAACAAGTTGTTTATGCCAACCCAAACAATCGGGAGGCAAAGCTGCTTTGTGCCGATGCCTTAGAGCAATTGGGCTATATTGCGGAATCGGGTCCTTGGCGAAATGTATATTTAATGGGAGCCAGGGAACTTCGCCACGGCATTCTTCCCATCAAAAGTGAGTTTATTTCGGAAGATGTCCTAAATAACATATCACTGGCCAATGTGCTCTATTTATTGAGTATCCGAATCGATGGATTAAAGGCTGGGAATTTGGACTTTCAGCTTAATTTTATCATTCCGGATCGGGGAGAGGTAGCTTCCACAGAAGTAAAACGGGGGATTTTCCGATATTTATCTGACCAATTGGCGGAAAATGCGGCTGTTACTGTTACGATGCCAAAACAGATACTGTATGAGCTGGCAACAACGAATCAAATGCCGGATAGTTCAATGATAATCATCCAGGGAGATGTAAATAAGTGGCATACATTTTTAGCGTTACGGGCTCCGATCAATCCAAATTTCAGTATTATGACACCGGTCCCAAAATAGTTAACGGGTGGCCGGACACCTCACCCCTTTATTCCCCTCTCCCACGAAAACACTGGGAGAGGGGAAAATTGCTATGTCACGACGCCTATTTTGGGTGAGGCCCTCGGTACCCCCCTTATCCCCGCCCATCCTTGGGCCGGGGAGGTGAACCCTAGAATGCTATGTAATAGGGCCTATTGGCCTGCGATCTCGTGTCTCCGGCCTCTAGAGTGGTCCTTTCTTCTCGACGGCGCGGCTTGTAAACAAGCCGATGATTCATCCAAGAATCGAAGCCGCGCCACCAACATCCTTGTTGGTTGTGTTAGGCTTTCAAAGAAGTTTTTTAGAGCTAATTTTACACATCAAATTGCCTTAAGGCATCTAGAGCTAGTCCTCGTCTCCGGACTCCATGGAAGGAGTCCGGGCGCCGCTGCGAACTCTTTGGAGTTCGACTTTTCGAGGATGAAAAATAGCGGTCGCGGTCGGAAGCGTTGACTTAGTTGCTAGTCGAATCCTCTCCTTTGGAGAGGCAGCCAAGGATGGCGTCGCGCACAAAGTGCGCGCGACGTTCTAAAAACCGGGATGAATCGCGCATGAAACGCGCGCGGAGGTCCTGGAACCTCGGTTCCAGGTCGGCGGATTCCAAAGGGTGGCCGACTGCGCGTTCCACAGAACGCGAACCCTTTGGCCCTAGAGGGTGCGGGGGAGTGGGTGACGTCCCCCGTCGTCGACAGAACTGACTCCCATAGCCATCATCAGCATCCAAAC
Organism: Bacillota bacterium; assembly: GCA_036384575.1. GTDB lineage: Bacteria > Bacillota > UBA4882 > UBA8346 > UBA8346 > DASVMB01. The sequence continues at coordinate 2,819 of DASVMB010000301.1, read as the reverse complement.
TTTCCTCGATCATCGCCTTCCACAATCACCCCAGTGAAGATCCGTTTCCCAGCCCGGCGGATTTCGCAATTACCAGGAGGTTGCAAAAGGCCGGGGAGATCAAAAGTTTGAAGGGTGAAGTGTGAAGTTTGAAAATATATAGGGAAAAAGTACGAGGGGTTGGACGTATATACTCATCGAAGGATGGCCAACTTTACCTGACGGAACCGGCAAGTTCAAATCCCTTTTCAACAGATAAATTAATTTACATAATTGGGTCAGAAGGATGTAGCCGGAATAGAATCGAATTAAAAAGATATGGAATCATTTTTATTCATTGAAAACTATTTATTGCGACATTAACAGAAATTAGACACATTGGAATCAGTGACGATTGAAGCGATGGGAGCCGTTCATGAAACTTCGCCGGTTATTCACCGCCACCCTGCGCAAGCAGTTGTCGGTTTCTTTCATATTTCTGGTTATCAGTGCAGTTTCCGCCATTGGAATTGCTTCCATTACCATAACGCAACAAGTCATCCGCAATCATACGGCGTTGTTTGGCGGTAAAATGCTGACTCAAGCCGCTTACCGGTTGGGTAGTATGATTGATAATGCCGAAACAACTGTGGATTCCCTGATTTTAGACCGGCGGTTGGCCCCGCTGTTACATAATTTATCCGCGGCGAATCCCGGGGTGAGCCGGGCGGCCCGGTTGGCACTGCGCGATTTACTCCTTCAGTACCGGACGTCCTTACTGCCGGGCTCAGAATTGATCCTGGTTGATTCGGCCGGGAATACCGTGACCACTTATACGCTACAGACAGTTCCCCGGGCCGTCATCCCGACCTCTCCCGCTACCAAACCCAAAGTCTGGCGCTTGCGGTATCTCCCCAATTATAGAACCGGCGATATAAACGTTTCCGGCCGCTTGTTGGAGTTAACCGCCCGGATTATCAGCCTGCCGGGTCAGTCTCAAAACGGCTGGATCATCTTGCATTTGGACTACAGAATGTTGGAGTCGATTATGACCAACATCTCTTTGCAGGAAAATTCTTTGAGCCGTTTTCAAAGCGACGCGGTAGTTTTTGGACCCGAAGGACAGGTAATCTTTCCCTGGATTGCCCCATCCGGCCGGATTCTGGCCAATGCTTATCATAAACTGTCGCGGCAGCTTCGGAATACGGAAACCATCGAGGAAAAAGTCAACGGTCAAAACTATCTGGTCATTGCCACTCCGGTTCCCTGGACTTCCTGGGAGGTATATATCTCCGCGCCGACCAGCCGTCTCTATATCGGCTTAGAGCAGATTTACCGGAGCCTGTTGATGATTGGTTTGGTTTGTACGGTCATTGCCGTTTTCGCCGCTGCTTTCATCTCGTTTTTTGTAACCAAACCCGTCGATAAACTCCGTAAGGCGATGAAGCGGGTGGAAGATGGGGATTTTTCAGTTACCGCGCCCGAAAGCGGTCCCATGGAACTCCAGACCCTGGGGCGGGCCTTTAACCGGATGCTCCGCGAGGTGGATGTTTTAACCAAACGTCTGGTAGCCGAAGAGAGCGACCGGAAAACAGCGGTCATTAAGGCGCTTCAGGCACAGATTGCACCGCATTTTCTCTTTAATACCCTGGCGGCGATGGCCGGGATGACTGCCAAACGTCCTCCGGAGGAAGTGGCCCAAGCCTTACGGTCCTTAAAACGTCTCCTTTACTTAAGTATCGGTAAAGATGGCGATTTTGTCCCGCTTGCCGATGAATTTGAGCACGTCCGGCATTATCTATATTTAATGAACATCAGATTTCCCGGCAAATTTCTCCTGCAGATGGAGTTGCCTGAAGAGCTGCAACGTTGTCGGACAATCCGTCTCATATTACAACCCCTCGTGGAGAATTGTCTGCAGCACGGTTTCAAGGGCGCCCATGCGCGTCAGGGCGGGGTCATCGGGGTTTGGGCCGTTCGTGATGGTGATGATGTGCTGATTAATGTGACTGACAACGGACAGGGGATGTCTCCCGAACAAATGGAGGCAGTATGGGAGCGAGACCGTAACCGTTCCGGGATTGGCGTCCGTAATGTTGACGAGCGGTTAAAACTTAGCTTTGGACCGGATTATGGGTTGAAATTAACCAGTACCCATGGCGGAGGAACTACCGTTTTATTACGCATTCCGTTTCAGCGGAGCGATGAACCGGATCTCCTTGAAACTTGCAATCCTATGTAAAGGAGCAATATCATGTGGCGGGCGATTCTGGTTGATGATGAAGAGTACGTCCGGGCTGAACTGGCAGCGCTCTTCCCCTGGAGCCGTTATCAGTTCGAGTTGGTTGGCGAAGCGGATAATGGCCGGGCTGCAATCGATCTGGTTAACGCAGCCAAACCGGATTTGGTGATTACCGATATCCGGATGCCGGATATGGATGGACTGGCTCTAATCGCCCGGCTGGCTGACGTATACCCCCAACCGGTTGTAGTCGTGGTTAGTGCCTATAATGATTTTCCTTATGTCCGGGAAGCACTCCGTTTGGGAGCGGCCGATTATTTGATGAAAGCCGAAGCTACGCTAGAAACCGCCGCGGTTTTTTTGGGACGGCTCGGGGAGATCTTGGAAGAACGATACCGGGCGCGAAACCGTCAAGCCGAAATGACCAGCAATATTGCGCGCTACCATTGCCTGGCGAAGGAGTCGTTCTGGCGCGATACGCTGACCAGAGCTTCCGACCTAACGGAGCTGGAAGCGCGGGCGAATCAATTGGGAATCGTCTTGGAAAATATGCGGTTCGGCCTAACCTTCGTCCACATTTTCCATGCGCCAAAAACCGACGGGAATAACCGGACTGCAG
>DASVMB010000300.1:0-3366 GCA_036384575.1 Bacillota bacterium | reverse complement strand
AAACAAGGGACCGACATACAGTCAGTCCCTTCAATTGGTTCCTTAAGTCGGTTGAAAATTATCTTCGTCCTGCTCCTCTTCGGGGGCAATCCGGCTTTCCGGGGGCAAATGGGTACTTAAAAACTCATCCAATTGAGTGGTGAGGCCGAGTTGATCCTCAACCAATCCTTCCAGGGCGGGGCGCTTCCGATCGACAAATTCTTGGAGAGCCTCAACGGGCGATCTATCCTCAATATCCCCCAACTTTACCACCGCCTCAGGACATTTTTTCCGGTTCCGATGGATGGGAGATATCCCCTAAGGTCTCTGCCACCTCAACATCGGTCTTGGCTTTAGCCGCCAGATCACCCAGGGAAACCATTCCTACCAAATGATCCGCCTCAACAACCGGTAAACGCCTTATCTGTTGATCGGACATTAGTTCAGCAGCTTGATTTAGACTCATATCCGGCGATATTACATTGACCGCGGAACTCATCACATCCCGTACCGGTGTGGTTTGGGGGTCTTTCCCGTGTGCCACGTTGCGGACCACGATATCCCGGTCCGTGACGATTCCCACCACTTTGGGACCTTCACAGACCGGAACCGCTCCGACATCGTGTTTCTGCATCAATTGGGCAGCCTCGACCACCGTGGTATCCGGTTTAACCGTTGCCACCTGTGAAGACATGATATCCTTTACCTTCAAGCATCATTCATCCTTTCCCGTTTTTTAAAAGCTGAAACGGCCTTGTTGAATCATCAAATGCTCCGTAAAATCAGCTTTCTAATAAGGTACCCGCGAACCCGCCGGATCATACCACTCTATTCATTTACGACTGTTTCCCTTGGGTCGTTTCAGCCGGGCCCGATACTTGAACTTATCACCACGTACAAAAATCTTGGCATGTTCGAACGGGATCTCGTCAATGGTGGAAGTGGTGCGCTGAATACACATCACCGGGAATCCCACCGGAATTCCTAGAGTATCCGCGATTGAGGCATCAGCGGAGATCGATTCCAAAACTTCATCGGCAATTCCGATCTTTAAATGACAATCCTTCTCAAGAATGTCATAAAGGGAAATGTTGTCGGTATTCAAAGAATCCGGATCGAGTCCGGGAATGATCATTTTATTTAGGTATACCGTATGAATCCCCACCGGTTTATCGTCGATGGTGCGAATTCGCCGGTAAAGGATTAACGGGTAATCTTTCTCCACATCCAGAAAAGCGGCAATATCGGTTGGAGCAGGAATCTCAACCAGCTGCAACACCTTGGAGCCGGGTTTACCTCCGTCTCTCCGGATCTCCTCTGAAAAACTATTCAAGACCCAGAGATCCGGCTGAGTTTTCCGAGGCTGACTGATAAAAGTACCTTTTCCCTGTTGCCGGTTGATGATCCCGTCGCGCTCCAGATTGGCCATGGCCTGTCGAACAGTAGTGCGGCTGAGATTATACTTGGATTGCAGCTCTAACTCGGTGGGCACCGGATCACCCGGTTTCAATATATGATCCCTGATCTGGGATCGCAGCAATTCTTCTAGTTGTAAATAAAGAGGTATTGGGTTTTTACGGGTTATACTTGACATATTATGTTGCCTCCTACAAAACCGCTGTGGACGCTTGAAGAAAATTTATGCCCGGATGTGTGCTTACGCCGCGTGATCATTTTCTCCGCCACATAATGGAGTAACGCATCGAATCAATATTCCGGAAGCAAAAACATAGTAACAACGTATTATTATATCATGTTTCATCCGGGAAACAAAATCTACTCTCATTCGCTTATAAGACTAACGTGATAAATGCGCCAACCACGTAATGAGTTGAGCCCAGAACTGCCGATAATATTCCCAATTGATAAAGGCCACGGATCCCCAATGCGGGGCGCAGTCCGAGGCAAAAGCCGCGGTTCGCCCCGAACCGATTTGCTGTACAGCCAAAATTGGGTCCCCGTTATATTCCAGTATTAATTCAGCCTGGGGCTTGAGTGTCAGTTGGTTGTAGCCCAAAAACCATGGCCAGCACTGAGGGATACCTTTCAAAACAGGATGTTGCGGCAGGGTAACTACTGGAGAAAATCCTTCAGGAACCTCCACCCGGTCATCGGTTGCCTGCAACGTTACCGGAAGAACCTCCTCTACCTTGGTCCCATGCCAGTGACCGCGGCCGTCAATTCCCTGAAAAGTCAAGTAACCGCCAATCATGCATAAACCGCCGCCATCCTCTACATACTGTTTCAAAAGGCTTAGCCGATTGGGGGTGCGGATCGACCGATAAAATGTATCCGGGTGGATTAACAGTGTATTGCTGCCAATATCGGATAAAATGACTACCGCGTATTGCTTTAATACCTCAATCTCCGTCGGGAACCTTAACGGCGCCTCGTGGTTGGGAATGAAATCCACGCTAATCTGATTGCTCTCCAATGCCTCCTTGAGCCATTGAACACCGGTTTCATAATTGCTGTTCACAAAACTGTCGAAACCTTTCATATGAATCTGATGAGTCTGCCAAGACTCTCCGGCAATCAAGACTTTCATTTTTAATTACCTCCATATCAGTTTTAGGATTCCAACCCGCACCAGCCCATCATGGTCAAGGCGTAGACTTTCGTGCAAAGAATCAGATCCTCCACCGGTATATATTCATTGATACCGTGAGTACCCATTTCAAAACGTCCGGGGCCGAAAGTAACGGTATCAATCCCTTGTTCAAAAAGGTAGTTCCCGTCTGAAGTGCTTACTGAACCGGTCAACCGAGTCTCGCGACCACAAATATCCTTATATGAATCAAATAGTATTTTACATAAATCATGGTTGGGGTCCACGTTAACCCCTATCTTGTCCGGTAAAAAATAGGGGAGTTCCAGTTCGGGCGGATGTTGGCGCAGCCAATAATCGCCGGCGCCAACCCGGTCAATCACCGCTTTAAACTCTCCGATGGCTTGTTCCCGGCTTAATACCGGATTGTAAAGGACACTGCCGATGATTTCACATGTCTCCGCCAACGCCGAAAATGTCTCACCGCCATGAATCTCGGAGATGTTTAGAGTCATCGTACCTGGTTCCATTAAGGGATGACGCTGGTATAATCCCCACTCCCGTTCAACCTCGCGAAAAGCGTCCATGTACAGCGTCATCTTTTCGATGGCGTTGACTCCGGGTAATGAAGCGACGGTAGACGGGTAGATTGCCAAATGGCGCGTTGCGATATGGCAACTCTTGCCGAAAACCTTTAAACGGAAGTAAAACTCCCCTTGAATGGCTGGTATCACCTCCAGATTGGAAGGTTCCATCACAATGCACGTAGGTATACGATAACCCCGCTGCATAATCCCATCGATTCCAACCGCCCGGTTTCCTGACTCTTCGGAACAAAC
>DASVMB010000299.1:0-3028 GCA_036384575.1 Bacillota bacterium | reverse complement strand
TGATTTTCTGGCCAAGGTGAAAGAGGCCTTGCACAAGACCGGTCTTCCTCCGGATGCCCTTTGTCTTGAGATCACCGAAACCCTGTTAATGGAGTCGTTCCAGGAGAATACTCAGAAACTTGAGGCCTTAAAGAAATACGGCGTCAGTCTCTCGTTGGATGATTTCGGGACCGGATACTCATCATTGAACTATCTGAAACGGTTGCCCATCGATCACGTGAAAATCGACAAGTCTTTCGTTGATGACATCATTGAAACCGGTAATGGAAGGATGGTCATCGGATCCATCATTACCTTGGCGCATCAACTCGGTCTAAAGGTCGTCGCCGAGGGTGTCGAGACCCGGGAACAGCTGGATTGCCTGTCGGAGAGCAATTGCGACATTATTCAGGGATATCTGATAAGTCCCCCGGTACCTGCCGGCGAAGCCGAGGTTCTGTTTACCAAGGAGAAGCTGATCTAAGGTTTTACAAGGATTTACAAGTTTCGTTTTTGGGTCTATCCTCATCCTCTTTCCGGTGCCGGAAAGAGGATTCTTCATTCTCCGGGTATGAGTTATTAGAGATGATGTACAAAATAGTTTAAGGAAGTACCAAGTTCTTATCGGAAAGTATGGCACAGAAGGCTTAAGCCACATATCCGGTACTCCGGATCTTCATGGGTGGAGGTAATCGACGATGCGGGAAATCCGAACCGGCCGGACGGGAAGGTTGGTTTCGCTGGATGCGTTACGGGGTTTCAACATGTTCTGGATCATCGGAGCCGCGGGCATCGCAAACGGTTTAAGCAATTTAAAGATCCCCGGGGCCTCGTTGATTGCGAGCCAGTTGCGCCACGCCCCCTGGAATGGTTTCCGGTTCAACGACCTGATCTATCCGATGTTCATTTTCGTAGTGGGGATCTCCGTCAGTCTTGCGTTGGGACGCCGTCGTGAAAAAGGCGAGATTCCCCGTAAAATCGTGGGACATATCTTTTTTCGTACCGCGCTACTCTTTGGTATCGGCCTGTATATGAGTAACTCCGGTTTGAATTGGTACGGTTGGCTTCATAACTTGCGCTGGATGGGTGTGCTGCAGCGGATTGCTTTATGCTATTCGTGCGCGGCCTTGATGGTACTCTATACGGGTCCGCGACGCCAAGCCGGAACGGTCGCGGGGTTGCTCATTCTATATTGGCTGCTGCTCCGGTTTGTTCCGGTACCGGGTTATGGAGCGGGAATTTGGAATCCACCCGAGGCCAATTTCGCCAATTATTTTGACAGCCGGTTTCTTCCGGGAAGGTTATATTACCACACATGGGATCCCGAGGGACTGCTCAGCACCATGCCGGCCTTGGCAACCTGTCTTTTGGGAGTTTTGACCGGGCATTGGCTGCGAAAACCGGATGTCAAACCCGAGTTTAAGGCGGGAGCTTTAGCGATAGCCGGTATGATCCTGGCGCTCCTGGGTCTTTTGTGGAGCCTGGATTTTCCGCTCAATAAAAAGATCTGGACCAGTTCATACACACTACTGACGGCAGGTCTTAGTGCCGCGGGGATGGCCTTGTTTTACTGGCTGATTGATATACGTGGTTTTCAAAGATGGGCCTATCCGTTCGTAGTGATTGGCAGGAATTCACTTTTCATTTATGTAGCCGCCGACTTCATCCCCTTTGGAGCTGCGGCCCGTTTCTTATTGGGAATTGGTCCGGATTTGGGAAACAGTATGGTTTTGATCCGGTCAATCGCCACATTGGGTTTGGAATGGTTGCTGTTATGGCTGATGTACCGGTTTCGAATTTTTGTCAAGCTATAAACCGGGCATTTTTTCAATCTGATAGTAATTGATGGGTGAGGGAATTTTCTGGAATAAAAGCGGCCCGGGGATAATCCTAAACACTTGACGGAGTATTACAACCGTGTTACAATAAGGTTAGATTTTTTCATAGTGATTAAAAGTAGGGGATTGTAATGCGCGGTCATCGATTATCATTGAGCAGTACACGATTGATCCGATCGTTCAATGCCATCTCGGTTCTTCAAACTCTATATAAAGAAGAAAGCGCTACCCGGGCAAGGCTGACTGAGGTTACCAAGATGAGCCCGGCCACCATTACACGGATCATTACCGAGTTAACCGAACAGGGAGTGATCGCCGAAGAACGGATCGGGGAATCCAATGGCGGCCGGAGGCCGGTGATCTTCCGCCTTAACAACGATAAACTTTATGTGGCCGGAGTTCAGATTTTGAGGGACCGGGTTGCCCTGGCCATTTCGGATATCCGGGGCCGGTTGGTGATTCGCAAGATTTTCCAGCAATATTCCCTGGAACCCGATTCACTCATCAACGAAATAGCCAATGAATTTGAGATGATGCTGGCCAGCAGCCAGGTGGACAAGGAATACATTTTAGGTGTGGGACTAGCCATTTCCGGAATTGTCGACAGTGAGAACGGGGTTTTGCTTCGATCCGTCAATTTGGGCTGGCATGAAGTGCGGGTCGCGGAATTGGTGGAAAAGGCCCTTGGGCTTCAAGTGTTTGTCGAAAATGACGCCAATGCCGCCGCCTTAGCCGAGATATGGCTGGGGGCAGCCAAAGACGTATCGAGCATGATGTATCTGAAAACTGCTTCCGGTGTGGGCGCCGGAATTATCTACGAGCGCAGGTTGCTTACCGGGGCGCGGGGTATGGCGGGGGAGATTGGCCATATTCCGTTAATTCCCGGAGGCCACCAATGCCGCTGCGGACAACAGGGCTGCCTGGAAACCTATCTGTATCTCCCGGATGTAATCCACCGCTACGAACAGGCGCATGAGGAGTCGCTAGAGACACCGGATCAGTTATTCAACAAGGCCGCAAGTGGCGAACCCTTAGCCCGTACCATCGTTGAAGAAGCTGTTTACGCCCTGGCAACCACCATCTCCTTCGCCGAGGTCTTTCTGGATTTGGAAATGATCGTTATCGGCGGCGTTTGGGGCGGTTTGGGCGATGACTTTATGAATCAGATACAGGATAGACTTCAGATCTATCTGGAACGCGGCGGATTGAGC
>DASVMB010000298.1:0-10554 GCA_036384575.1 Bacillota bacterium | reverse complement strand
CGACATTCCGACCACCGCGTATTTGGATGTAGTGTACAAAATCCCGGCGCCTGATGCCACAAGGCCCGCACCCGAGGCTGTATTCACGACATGGCCACCCTGGCCGCGTTCGATCATCTTCGGCAGAAACGCCTGCAGACCGTTGATGACGCCGTAGAGATTTACACCGAGGTAGAAATCCCAAAGTTCATAGGTGAGTCTCCTCACAGAGTCACCGCCAGCGACACCAGCGTTGTTGAACAGGAGCGATACCGGTCCCAGTGCGCGTTCCACCGCCTCTGCCGTGGACGCGTAGGCATCGCGATCACGCACATCGAGTACGTATGTCTCGACTGGAGTAATGTCCTGCAGTTCTGCCTTCGCCCGAGCGAGAGCGGCGGCGTCTAAATCTGCCAGGGCCAACTTGGCGCCGGCGCGCGCAAGGCTCCGGGCTATGCCCAATCCGATGCCGTTGCCACCGCCGGTGATGAATGCAGTGCGTCCTTTAATGTCCGTCATATAGTCTTCTCCTTTAAAATATTATTTGCATAACTATAAAGTTATCTTAACACCCCAAAAATCGTATTAATCAATTGCCCATGCCGCGTAGAATCCGGACCGGACGGCTTCACCAACTTGCCCGATGGAGACACAGTCGCCAATCGCCTTTGCAGACGGATACTTATTGCCGATTTTATCAGCCAGATTGTTAAGCGGTCGTGTACCAAAGGATACAATGACAGTATCGGCTTTAATCTCCTGCTCGCTACCATCTTTGCTTTCAACTATCACACCGTCATTTGTGAATTCAAGTATCTTTTTTCCGGTCAAAAGTTTTACTTTGAAGTCGGCCAGCTTTTTGAGCAATGCAATACGGTTAATAATCATGGCATTAACAGCAACTTCGTCAAGGATTTCGATGATTGAAACTTCTTTCCCTTCCATAGCCAATTCCAAGGCATAGTCACAGCCGGATAAACCGCCGCCTGCGATCACAACTTTATTGCCGATTTCAGAATGGCGGTGAAGATGTGCCTCAATGACCTCGATAACTTTCTCCCCATTGATTCCTTTAATCGGAGGTATGAATGGTTTAGCGCCGATGGCTACGATGATTTTATCTGCATTGGCAAGTTCGGGAGAACTCTCATTGATTTCGGTATTGAGGTGAATTTTGACACCCAGCTTTTCATTCTGGCCAATGAGATAATGAAGATATTTATTGAGCTGGCCCTTAAACGGAGGCGTTGCGGCCGCCACAACTTGCCCGCCCAATGTGCCGGCTTTTTCATAAAGCGTTACGTCATGCCCCTTTGTTGCCGCAACCCTTGCCGCTTCAAGCCCTCCGGGTCCTCCGCCGATAACGACAACTTTTTGGGGGTTAGCGGTTTTTTCCAATTTAAACGCCTTTTCCTGTAATACTTGAGGATTTACAGAGCACGAAGTGCGCCGCCCTTTAAAATTCCCGCCGACGCAATATTCATTGCAGCGGAGGCACGGACGAATGTCTTCCTCTTTGCCTTCGAAAACCTTGCGCACCATATGCGGATCGGCAATCAAAGGCCTGCCAAGCATGAAGAAGTCCGATTCTCCTTTTTCCAAAGCTTCTGCCGCAATGTCCAGCGTGATATTATTCGTAATAAGGATCGGTTTACGGGTCACTTTTTTTACTGCAACTGCATCATCCAAAGAAGGTGCGTCACCGTAATACGCCGGCGGGATCATCCAATCCTGGGTTTCATACGATCCGGAGTCGATATCGAAAGCGTCAACTCCCGCTGCATCCAATAACTTGATGATACCTAGGCTTTCCTCTAAAGTGCGTCCTCCTTCAAAATGATGCTGGGCAGGCATCCTGAAGATGACTGGGTAATCCGGCCCTACGGCTTCTTTTACAGCTTTTACAATTTCAACCGGCAGTCTTGCCATGTTCTCAATACTTCCGCCGTATTCGTCCGTACGATGGTTCCATAACTTCATCATGAAAGAATCGAGGAGATATCCGCCATGTGCATGGATTTCAACGCAATCAAAGCCTGCAAATTTTGAATTCACGACAGCTTTTACATATGCCCGGATCACCTCTTGGATCTCTTCTTTGGTCATCGCATGGGTTTTCTTGGTCGGATCAATAAACAGGGGAACCACAGAAGGCGCGGGAAGGGCATTGTCAATCGCAAGCCCGCCATTCCGTCCCGGGCCTATAACAAGCTGGTTGCACAACCTCGTATTAAAGCCGCGGAGCCTCTCGACCATCATAAACCATCTCGCGGCTTGCACCTGGGTTCCGGCAGCTGTCATTGTAGCAAGAGACTTGTCGACTTTGCTGGAAATGAATTGCCCTTCCACGACAATCATGCCGACTCCGCCGCGGGCCCGTTCCTCAAAATAGTCTATCTGGTCATCCGACACTAAGCCTCCTTCATCCCAGCAATGGGTCGACATAGAACACATGACGAATTTGTTGCTTAAAGGCATTTTACCGATATAACTTCTTTCAAACAGTTTTTTATATTTCGGGTTCATAAATATATCCCATCCCTTTCGCTTTTTTACTCCGCCGGAAGCCAAAAACCACATTACGACCTCGGTTCCATGCGTTTTTCCATATCTGTTTGAATATCATTATTATGAATATAAATTCTGAGGGCTTCCGCAAGAAATCTCTCAGCGGATTCTTTTTGGTATCTGGCTTCATCCGGCCAGTTTTCGATATCCCGGCCTGCAATTGCCAGCGATTTCAACAAGTTAACGTCTCCGCCAGCAAATTCACCAATTATACTCCACCATTGCTTTGCAAGCTCCTGCCCTTCTTTGCCTGAGGGATCAATGCCTCTTTCGTCAAGCTCCCGCAATTTGTCAGATATCGGTTTCCCCTGCTTCATAAACTCCGCGATGGCTATAAGTCTATCCATACCGATCTCCTGCCCGCCCTCGGAAATTGCAAGATCCAATATGTTGACGATCTTGTTCAGATTCGCGATTTGATTCAGCAGAATTTCGCGCTGTCGGGCGAATATTTCTATTAAATCAGCAGAATTTTCCGGTTTTAGAATTTGATTGCTTATCTCCTGAAGCGGGATTCCTGATGATTTCAGAAATAAAATCTGCAGAAGTTTCAATAAATCGTCACGTGTATACACCCGTTTATGGCTGTCGGTATAAGTTGAATTCAGCAGATTTATCTGATCGTAATACTGCAATGTTCTCACAGATACTCCGACTAGTTTTGCTAATTCTCCAATTGTAAACAAATGTTCTTCAGCGTCTCCCATTCTGCTCCGCCTCGTAAAGGTTAATATATACGGCCCTTTTGCCGGTATAAGTTTACTTCATCTGAAATCATCATGTGTTCAATCTAATCTGAACATACACCGGGCTGATTTTGATGCGTACTGGCAACTTCTACTTCTCCATGTTGCGTCTTGATAATAATGTTTCTTTTCGATGTGCCAGTCACGCCATTTTCGATGCAATTCTTCATTCCAAGCATCTTTTCTTTATTGCATAATTAATGGTATCACGCGACGCTACGTCGTCAGCAAGTACTTTTTTCAAATATTTTTTAAGAATTTAATCCTCTAGTCGAATAATTTGTCAACCATAGAAGTGAAACGAAAGCGGCAAGCAATGCGCTTGCGTTGAGGTGTTAATGCCCTTCATTGTGGCGTCGATAATATTTGGCCAAGCCACAGTGTAAAGCGACGCATGTCAAAGGCACAAAAAAAGCCGTGCGGAAAAGCACGGCCAAACCTTTACATGATGCGTCACGAACAGTGGCCTTCGCGCATACGCGCAAGGCACATACGTAAATGAGGGTGTAGCACGACTACTCTTAACTATTCAACCATCGGATAAGCACACCAAATAAGCCTCTTTCAAAGGCTTGAGATGTGGCAAGAGTACGCATGTGGGTCCGTATGTCGCTACGATCTATTTTCGTGTATTTAGTGTGTTTCGTGGTTAAAAAGTATCTTTCTTCAATGAGCTGCTTGAACTTAGCGGAGGAAGAGGATCACGAACTACGAAACACACGGAAATCACGAAAACTCTATTTAGAATCTTTAGCGGTGGTTTCTACCCACGCGGGAAAATATCCGCTGCCCGCAGCGACATTTCGGGAAGCAATATTGGCGCTCCAGGTGCCGTAATACGGGATAAACCCCCGTTTCAATATCTCTTCGGTCAGAGCACTTACTAGATAGACAGCCAGGCCCATTCGGCGATGATCGGGCATAACATCAATACCGATCTGCCAAAATAACTCGCTATCCATGCTGGCTCCGGCCATCGCCACCGTCTGGTTGTCTATATCCGCGGTAACAACCAATACATCAGGCCGAAGGCCGTTGACATCATAGAGTAAAGCATTTTTAAAACGCTTGTCCTGATAAAGCGAGGGTATCTCATCTTTTTCATACCACTTTACTGTTACCGGAATAGATTGCAAATCCTTTAAGCGGTTAAAACCGGGCAGCGGCAGATAACCCTCGTTCACACCGGAAAGATGCTTATGATACTTTTGCAATTCCCGCTCGATCTGAACCATGACGTCATATTCCAGCACGCGGTTGCCTTCACGGTCCTTCAAAAACTCCTGGCACCAGCCGCTAATCCGTTCATCGGCGGCGATTACGGCCCCTTTTCCGAATGTCGCCATCCTTAAAAAGTCCGGTTCACCCGAAAACCGGCGCCTGCCTTCAAGCAGTGTCGAATGGACAACACTATTCTCCGTCTTGTCAAACAGCTCAGGAGAACAGCCCAGATCGATGGCAAGCTGTTGTTTGGCCAGGCCGATTAATTCGGCTTTATTCACTATATTTCACCACCCGGATAGAAAATTGTGAAGTTTGAAGTGTGAAGTGTGAAATACAACTCGAAAGACGTTTAACTTCTCCCTTACAAAAGTTACCAGAGATAATTCTCCCCAGGTGGCCCTATTCCTTTTAATACTAAGCCCTTTATGTATTTAATTGCAGTAATCCCGAAAATATTCCTCAACTACTTCCCGGTCATCAAAATGGACGGTCTCCTTGGCAAACACTTGGTAGGTTTCATGCCCTTTTCCGGCAATAACCACAATATCCCCGGGCTTTGCAGCCTCGATCGCCTTAAAAATCGCGGTTCTCCGATCCTCAATCTTTTCATACATACATCCGGTTTTCTGTAGGCCGGTTTCAATATCATCCATAATTTGCTGCGGCTCTTCGTTCCGGGGGTTATCCGATGTAATAATGCAAAAATCCGCCCATCGTCCGGCAATCTCACCCATGAGCGGTCTTTTGGCCCGATCCCGGTCGCCGCCGCAACCAAAGACGGCGATCACCCTTCCCTTGGTCATCCCCCTGGCAGTTCGCAGGATGTTATCCAGACCATCGGGTGTGTGGGCATAATCAACCACGATGCGATATCCTTGACGATTGGGAACCGATTCAAATCTGCCCCTTACCCCTTCGATTTTTTGCACCCCCTCAAGGGCCTGTTCCAGGGTAAGTCCTCCCGCAAGATAACAGGCGGCCATTGCAGCCAGGGCGTTATAAACACTGAACCGTCCGGGAACCTTGATCCTGACTTCCTGCTTGATACCATAGAAATTGAGCGTAAAACTGACCCCGTCTAGATCATACCGGATGTTTTCTCCTCGTAGATCGGCAGCTTTATGTATCCCATAGGTCATAACTCTGTCGCAGGTAGCATGTTTCCATATATCCAGATGTGCCGGATCGTCGGCGTTGAGCACACCATAACGGCACATCTTAAACAGCCTCATCTTGGCCTGTTTATAATTCTCCATCGAACCATGAAGATCAAGATGGTCTTGGGATAGATTCGTGAATACACCAACCTTAAAATGACAATGATCCACCCTGTGACTCACCAGGGCAGCCGAGGTCACTTCCATGGCGACATCCGTAACCCCTTCATCCAGCATTTCCCTAAATGTTGCCTGCAGTTCAAGGGCATCCGGTGTCGTCGGGTTCAGTTTCTCAACCTTCATCAACTTATCGCCTACGCGGTTTTCAATGGTCCCGATGATACCCGCTTTTCGTCCCGCATTTTCCAGGATTCTCGCAATAAACCAGGATACCGAGGTTTTCCCATTGGTGCCGGTAATCCCGATCAGATTAAACCGTTTTGAAGGCTCCCCGTAATAGAGGTTGGCAATACTGGCCATCGCCATCCTGGAATTATCCACTTTGATGAGACTGGTATAGGGAGCAATACCGCCGACTTCACGCTCGGCCACCAATGCCAAAGCCCCGTCGGCAACGGCTTTCCAGGCAAAATCATGCCCATCCGCATGCAAACCCTTTATACATATAAACAACGAATGAGGTTTGATCTTCCTGGAATCCCAAGCCACGAAATCAATGGGGATCCCATCCGTTCCTTGAATTACTTTATATTTGGTGCCGGCAAGCAGTTCTTTGAGAACCATTCAAAAGCCCCCATTCAGAAATTGTTATACGGAAATGTTTACCCAGTAATAGTATACTTAAAATTTTTGCAAAATAATTTGCCAAAAGTGCTTTATATATTGCAAAAGCTGCAATACAATGGAGAGTAAATAATGACAAATGGAGTTGACCCATGGAACACCCGGTCGAAACTTCCCCCAATAAGCGGGGGTATCTGCTTGAGGACTTCCTCTTCTTTCATTTACGGGACTCCCAAACGGAAGCATATGAATATCACTATCACGATTTTTATAAGGTCATTATCTTTATTGCCGGAAAGGTGACATACCTGGTGGAAGGCAGTACCTATCCCCTAAAACCCTGGGATATCCTGCTCATAACCGACCGGGACATCCATAAGGCTGTCATTGACAGTAATACGACATATGAACGCATGGTTTTCTGGTTCAAACCCGGAATGCTGGCCAAAGCCAGCAGTACCGGGAGCAACCTCTTGACATGTTTCGATACCGCTTCCCGGGAGAAACGGCACCTGCTTCGATTGGATCCCGTTGTGCTAAATGAATTGAGAAATATGCTGACTGGATTTGAAGCCGCTCATGATAGCAATTTATTTGGTTCCGACATTATGAAACATTCCCTGTTTTTGACATTGATTGTTCACTTAAATAGGGCGTTTCTTCAAACGGAACCCTTTTCCCGGCCGATTCAAGCTGCCTGTGATGAAACCATCCGTAGCGTGATTCAATATATCGACGATCATATCGGCGGGGATCTGTCCATTGTAAACCTGGCAACCAAGTTTTACTTAAGTAAATACACATTGATGCACAAATTCAAAGAACAAACCGGCTATTCAGTTCATAGTTTTATTTTGCAAAAACGGTTGCTGGTGGCGGGCTCATATATCAAGAAAGGACTTCCGGTAATGGAGGCCAGTTTCACCTGTGGATTCACCGATTATTCGAGCTTTGTCAGAGCGTTTAAGAAGTTCTACGGAGTTTCACCCAGGCAATATGCGAAGGCTAACCATCCGGTCAGTTAAAAGGTGGCCTATGAGAACAAAAAAACATCTGCAATGCCCCGGCATTGCAGATGTTTTCTCACTGTTAATTGGGCGGTTACAGGACTGACTTTACACATACGTATTTCAATTTCTATCACTCCCAAATGTGGCTTTGAACATTTAATTCAAGTCACAGTCCTTCCACTTTTTCAGCTGCTCAATCCGCTTCCCATTATCCCCATGCTCTTGGTCGTAAGCGAATTCATTTAGCAACGCGCATGGAAAATCCGAACATTCACCGCAATGCGTCAAACCTTTACTTTGGCAGCAGACTGCCAGCCGGCATTCACCATGGTACGGTCGACCCTGCGTCGCGATGCAACCGCCGCAGTTACACCTCTCCCGGAAATCACATTCGCTGCACAAAAGCCCACAGTAGGATTCCGCCAGGGTTTGGATCCGGGCTTCCGCATCGGATATGCTGATTTCCCCGAAATCATCATCGAGCCAGAGTGAAATCCATTTGGTTTCGAATTTCAAAATACAATAATCAGGGTCGGTGACTCCGCCGGGAAAGTGCTCAATAAACCAGTCCACCCAGAGCCGTTGTTTCGTTTCCATATCGTCAATGACTCGTATATCCCCGGTTAAAGTGATGTTATGCCCGTCGATGGCATAACAGACGCTGGCCTTGGGGTTCGCCCGGTAATGCCGGACTTTATTGGAGTTCGTTCCGGTCGAGAACCAAACCGCTTTTAGACCTTCGGTTTTGATGTTTGCCATCGCAACGGTTCGGGGGTACCCGTTTTCGCCAATCGAGGTTAAAAAGGCGGTGGATGCTCCGGCAATAAGCTCTGCCGCCTTTTTGAGCGTCTTCCGTTTCATAAGATCCTCTCCTATCCATTCAATATACGATCATTCCACGTTAAAGCCGGTAGGCAACCCCGTCGATCATCAATCGGCAGTCGGCATCGATGAACTCGGTGGTTGATGTCATCCGGGCCGGAAAATGATCCTTTTCGAAGTAATGGTTGAAGAGTTTCTCCATCTCCGGCAGATCCTCGATACTTTTCAGCCAGACGTTGACCTTGACCAGATTCTCCAAAGTCAGTCCGAATTCTCCCAAAGTCTGGCGGATGGACTCCAGTGTTCCCGCCAGTTGTTGGGGGAATGTATCCCCAAAACCGCGATGTAATCCCAAAAACACCAAATCCCCCGCGCCGACCGCCGCCGAATAACTGAATGGGGTTGGAACCCGTTTCATATTATCCATGGTTCATTCCTTTCGCGTAATATTTGATAGTTTCATTATACGCGGGGATCCCGGACAACTGTATGTCGTGGTTTGGGTGATTGCTCTCACAATTTTACAGTCGCAAACAACCTAAGGTTACTTTAAACCGGGAATGATTCGGAAACCCCATTCTTCCAGCGTAAACTCTTCAGATGCCTTGTCCGCCGCTACCTTTCGCGGTTTATCGGATAGGTTCACGATCACCGTGACCTGGTTTTCATCCTTTTTCCGGGTGAAGGCAAAGATCGCCTCATCCATCGCCGGCAGGATGGAGATTTCTCCCCCTTGCCGGCCGTTCCAGAGCGCTTTGTTCAACTTCTTCATCCGGAGCAGGTCCTTATAAAACCCGGTATATTCATAAGTCTTCCAATCAATCGGGTCTTTTTCAAAGAAGGCGAGGCGTTTATCTAAGATTGACTCCTGGCCGCCATAGATGAGCGGAAATCCCGGCAGCGTCATCGCCAGCACCGCAAAGGCCTTGAAAGCCGGACCTAAAAGTTCGGTGTCGCTTCCGTTCCAGCTATTCTTGTCGTGATTGGTGGTGAACATCATCCGGTAGGCGTCTTCCCCATATATCTCCCGGCGCTTTAGGATATATTTCACGAGATCTTGGGCGTTTTTGCCGCCTTTCATGAACTCGGTCATCAGATCGTAAAAATCCCAATCATACGTCATGTCAAAGGCCTTCTCATGCAGTTCCGGGGTGGACCATTCCGCCAGCATGAAGACGGGTTTAATCTTTTCCAGCTCCGCCCGGGCCGTTTCCCAAAAAGGCGTGGGCACAAGTCCCGCCACATCGCAGCGGTAACCGTCGATATCAAACTCCCGGACCCAGTATTTTAAAGCTTCGATCATCGCCGACCATAACTCTTTATTGCTATAATCGAGACCGATCACATCGGTCCAACACTCCTGCTCGCTGCCGTGATCGAAGATATAGGAATGGATCTCGCCTTGCTCATTCTTCTTGTACCAATCGGGATGTTCGGTCGCCCAAAGGTGATCCCACGCCGTATGGTTGGCGACCCAATCGATGATCACGCGCATTTTTAAATCATGAATCTTGTCGACCAGCCGTTTAAAATCTTCGACTGTTCCGAACTCCGGGTTCACAGCCAGATAGTCCTTGATCGAATAGTAGCTTCCCAGACTGCCCTTGCGATTTTTCATGCCGATGGGTTGAATCGGCATGAGCCACAGAATATCGACTCCCATCTCCTTCAGTCTGGGCAAATGTTTTTCAAAGGCGCGGAAGGTTCCTTCCGGTGTATATTGACGGATATTCACTTCGTAAATGTTGGAATTTCTGGACCAGTCAACATGGGGGAATTCCTTTGGGGATGGTTTGTTCATCTCATACCTCGCTGATCGAATTTTTGTGCTTTACTTCTACTTTGGTTACATAAATCCTCCGCAAGGATTCCCCGGTTCGGATCGGTAAAAAATAGAAATGCCTATATGTCGTAATTACCGATACATTTCCGTAATCTCACGAGCCTTTTGGACAAGCCGTGACCGCAGTTCTTCCGGCTCTAACACCCTGACCTTGGCACCATAACTCATCAGTATACCGAACCAGCCCCGTTCGTTCTCAGGCAGACTGCATTCAATTAACCATTTCCCCCCCGGGGTCTCCGTAAACGTCGCATTGGGGAAATACTCCTCCATCGCGATACGGTCCTCCGTTTGGCATACCATCTTCACCTGTTGGAAGATACGACGGTCCTCCTCGCCATGCTCGGCCAGAAGCCTATCGGGATTGTCGTGTTGCATCAAGAAAGGCTCTGGAGTGGTCACAAGCTCCCGGATACGGGAAAGGCGAAACAGGCGGTAATCCCGCCGTTCCAGACAATAGC
>DASVMB010000297.1:0-3307 GCA_036384575.1 Bacillota bacterium | reverse complement strand
ACGGGTCAAGACTTACGAGGCCATCGTCAAAGGGGAGAATGTTCCGGAGCCCGGCGTTCCCGAATCATTCAAAGTATTGATTAAGGAATTGCAAAGCTTGGGCTTGGATGTCAAGGTTCTCTCCGAAGAAGCGAAGGAGATTCAGATCAAGGAAGACGACGACGATGTGAAAGAAATGGCTAAGGAACTGGGGTTGGAGTACGATACACCCCGGGATACCGGCTGCAATGAAGAGATCGAAGAAGGAGAACACGAAGAGGGCGGAAACGAAGCGGGAGGAGAAAGCTTCGATGAAGAGGATGACGAACTCTTCGAGGAATCTTTTGAGGATGATCACGACGCTTCCGGGGATGTCTAAGTTTCCGGAAACTGCAAGTGGAACGGCAAAGCCTTTTTAGCTTAGGGAGGGGAATTCTTTGCTGGATGCAAATAATTTTGATGCTTTAAAAATTGGATTGGCTTCCCCGGAACAGATTCGTGCCTGGTCTAGCGGTGAGGTTAAAAAGCCGGAAACCATTAATTACCGCACCTTAAAACCGGAACGCGAGGGGTTGTTCTGTGAGAAGATCTTTGGCCCGCAACGCGACTGGGAATGCCATTGTGGGAAATATAAACGGGTTCGTTATAAAGGAATCATCTGCGATCGTTGCGGAGTGGAGGTTACCCGTTCCAAGGTCCGGCGGGAACGTCTGGGCCATATCGAACTGGCGGCTCCTGTATCGCATATTTGGTATTTCAAGGGAATTCCCAGCCGGATGGGCCTGCTGCTCGACATGTCGCCGCGGCATCTGGAGAAGATCTTGTATTTCGCCTCCTATGTTGTGATTGATACCGGCAATACTCCGTTATTAAAGAAACAGTTACTCTCGGAAAACGAGTACCGTGAGTCCCGTGAGAAGTATGGCCAGAACTTTAAGGCCTTGATGGGCGCGGAAGCGGTCAAAAAATTGCTTGAGGAGATTGATCTCGAGAAGCTCTCCGTGGAGTTAAAGAAGGAAGTCAAAGAAGTCAGCGGGCAGCGAAGGATTCGGGCCATTCGCCGCTTGGAAGTGGTGGAATCATTCCGGAAATCCAACAGTCGCCCGGAGTGGATGGTGATGGACGTTATTCCGGTCATTCCCCCGGAACTCCGTCCTATGGTCCAGCTGGATGGCGGTCGGTTCGCTACCTCGGATCTGAATGATCTATACCGCCGGGTAATCAATCGGAATAACCGTTTGAAGCGATTGCTGGAGTTGGGTGCTCCGGACATCATCGTCCGCAATGAAAAGCGGATGCTCCAGGAAGCGGTCGATGCCCTGATCGATAACGGCCGTCGCGGCCGTCCGGTTACGGGCCCCGGAAACCGGCCCTTGAAATCCCTTAGCGACATGCTCAAAGGAAAGCAAGGGCGTTTCCGCCAGAATCTACTGGGGAAACGGGTGGATTATTCCGGCCGTTCGGTTATTGTGGTCGGGCCGGAGCTGAAATTGCATCAATGCGGTTTGCCCCAGGAGATGGCTTTAGAGCTCTTCAAGCCTTTCGTCATGAAGCGTTTGGTGGATAAGGGTTATGTCCATAATATCAAGAGCGCCAAACGGATGGTGGAACGGCAGAAGACCGAGGTCTGGGACGTTCTGGAAGAGGTTATTCATGAGCATCCGGTGCTTTTGAATCGCGCTCCGACATTGCACCGTTTGGGTATTCAAGCCTTCGAACCCATCCTGGTCGAAGGCAAGGCGATTCAGATTCATCCGCTCGTTTGTACGGCATATAACGCCGATTTCGACGGCGATCAGATGGCGGTACACGTTCCACTATCCGCTGAGGCTCAAGCTGAAGCGCGTATTCTCATGCTTTCGGCTCATAATATTCTCGCGCCCTCCAGCGGCCGGCCGATTACCACGCCGACCCAGGATATGGTATTAGGATGTTATTATCTGACCATCATCAAAGATAATGCGCCCGGAGAAGGCAAGGCCTTTGAAAATTCGACCGAGGTAATCTACGCTTACGAAACCGGGGGGATCGACCTTCACGCCAAGATCAAGGTGAGAATGGAAGACCAATTGGTGGAAACCACCCCGGGGCGGGTTATCTTCAACGATCGCGTCAAGTTGGATTTGGACCCCGATCCGGTGGCCAATTTCCAAATTTCAAATTGTGTAATTGACCGGGGTAGATTAGGTCAGTTGATTGGGCAGTGCGCCCGAACCCATACCGTAACCAAAACCGCGGAGATTTTGGATCAGATTAAGCGGCTCGGTTTCCGGTTTGCGACTCAATCCGGAACCACCATCGCTATTCATGATGTAATTGTTCCTCCGCAAAAAACGGAGATTTTGGCCGAAGCCGATAAACACGTGGAACTGGTCGAAGAGCAGTTTCGCAGGGGTCTTATCACCGGTGATGAACGGTATCAACGTTTCATCGACATTTGGACCAAAGCCAAGGAGAATGTCTCCGAGGCCATGACCAAAGGTTTGGATAAATTTAATCCGGTTTTCATGATGTCCATCTCTGGAGCCCGTGGTAATCCCGCCCAGTTGGCCCAGCTTGCCGGTATGCGCGGACTGATGAGCGATCCTTCGGGCCGGATCATTGACTTGCCGATTCGGGCCAATTTCCGTGAGGGTCTCAATGTTTTGGAGTTCTTTATTTCCACTCACGGTGCCAGAAAAGGTTTGGCCGATACCGCACTTCGAACAGCGGATTCGGGTTATCTGACCCGCCGTCTGGTGGATGTGGCCCAGGATGTTATTGTCCGTGAAGATGACTGCGGAACGACCGAGGGTATTCGGGTAGGGGCCATCCTTGACGGGAATGAACAGATTGAGAAATTGCGCGAACGGATCATTGGCCGGATCGTAGCTGAAGATATTTGCGATCCCAAGACCAATGAGTTGATTGTCGGAGTGAATCAGGAGATTACCGAAGACTTGGCCGAACGGATTGAGAAATCGGGCATTAAGGAAGTTGTCATTCGCTCGGTTTTGACCTGCCGCAGTCGCTATGGAGTATGCATCAAGTGTTATGGCCGTAATCTGGCTACGGGCAGACTGGTCGATGTCGGAGAGGCGGTTGGTATCATTGCCGCTCAATCCATCGGCGAACCCGGAACCCAATTGACAATGCGTACCTTCCATACGGGCGGTGTGGCCGGTGATGATATCACTCAAGGTCTTCCCCGTGTAGAGGAGTTGTTTGAAGCCCGTAAGCCGAAAGGCCAGGCAATCATCAGTGAAGTGGCTGGAACCTGTAAAATTACCGAGGTTAAAGGAGTCCGTCGCATTAGCGTAGTAACTGAAACTGGTGAGGAGAAAGTTTA
>DASVMB010000296.1:0-3133 GCA_036384575.1 Bacillota bacterium | reverse complement strand
AGTCTTGACAGTCTCTACTCGTTGCGGTGCAGGTTCCTTCACGATCACCAGAATGATCAGGGTGAGAAGCAAAGCCCCCAATACCGCGGCGATGCTCCAATTCGTCCAAGGAATGGTTTGCCGGGCCGGTTGGGCTGCCGGTGCAAGACTAAAGGTTTCAACCGACAGTTTATCGCCCCGTTCTTCCACGACACCGGCGGCTTCTTTTGCGAGGTTATATACGCTCTGTTTGATCTCCGGAGTAAGGTTGCCGTCCACATACACGGAGACTGATTGCCGTTTGACTTTACCAGGAGCATTAACTGTAAACTGTTCCACATTACTGATCTCATTGTTGACGGTATGTTCGCTCTTCTCGCCCTTCATTACAACATTCCCTGCATCCGGAGCTTTATATTGAGTTATATTGGAATCAGTTCCCGGGACTCCGACACTATTCGCGGAAGTGCCTTCGTATGTCTCATTTTTCTCCTGTTCGCTCCGGGGAACCCCTTTATCGGCAAAGGTTTGACTCTTGGTTTCCTGATAATCCAGATCTAATTCCGCCTTGACCACAGCCACAACTTTTTTAAAACCGAAGGGCTTGGCAAGAAGCCGTTCCACATTGCGGCGGGTTTCCTCCTCATATTGGGCGGTATACGCGAAACGATCCGCTAAACTGGTACCGTTACTGCCCGATTTTCCTCCCAAGCTCCCGGTTTGACGGGGCCGTAAAGCCGCGGTCAGATCGTTGGCGAAATTGTCGACAATCGTAATGTTATCCTCTTTAAGACCTGTGGCATTTTTAACCAGGTTTAAAATCGATTCCACCTGATTTTCGCTAAGGATACCCGGTTCATGAAGGGTCAGTTGAATCGAGGCGCTTCCTTCCGGTTTATCGTCGGCGAAGATATACTCGGAATCATCCGCCATATTCAAGATTACTTTGGCGTCATCGATACCGGATATCTTTCTCATGGTCCGTTCGATCTCACCGATGATCGCCCGTTGTTTTTTGATCTGATTGGTGAAATCCGTATCACTAAAACTGGTTTGATCGAAGATCTCCCAGCCGACGCTACCGCCGCTGGGAATTCCCTGTGTCAGTAAGTTGGCGCGGACCGTGGTGGCATTGGGAACCTCGATGCCGCCGCTGGCGGACTCCCGATAGGGGACCTTCATCTCATTCAGTTTCACAATGATTTGGGCTTTGTCTTCCTCGGTTAATTTGGAGTAGAGTAATTCATATTTGGGGGTTGTGGCGATCCGGGTGATCAGGAAGATCAACCCCGCCACAAGCAGGATAGCCACCACCGTAATCCAACGCCGGGTGGCGTCCATTTTGGTCCAAAGCGTTTTAAGCTGTTCAAAAATAGCTCTCAGATCCAACTTGAATCCTCCAAGGTTAGGCGCTGAAGACTTATCCGGCTGGCGACCCGGCATGGAAGCAAATCCGTTCTAAAAAGCCGGGCCGAATCCGGAAACGGTTAATTTGTTAAAATCCCGATCTTGCCAAATAAAGCATTTCTGCAATCCGTTGTTGATTTTCTCGCCCAATCCTTGGCTCATGGAATGCTTCCGCGGGTGTCAGTACGGGAATTTATCAGACTTGAGTCCGCATAATCTCCTGGTAAGCCTCGATGACCTTGTTACGTATCTGAACCGTCAGATCCAAGGCCAAACTGGCCTTTTCCCCCACCACCATCGCCTGATGAACGTATTCAAGATTACCCGTGGCTAATTTTTCATCAAGATCAGCGGATTCCAACTGCAGATTATTAACCGGTTCCAGGGCCTTCGCCAAGGATTGTTCAAAAGAGGTAGCCATTAAGGCATTGGACTCTTCGTCTTGCTTATTCCCGGTTTGGGTCTCCTGAGCAGCCTGCATTTTTAATATTGAAAACGGTGCAACTGGTCTGTTAATCAGATTCATTCGACTTCCCTCCATCTTTTACGAGATCGGAACTTTCAAGCCGAAAGGCATTTTAAATCTTACCGATTTCCAGCGCAGCCCTGAAAATATCTTTGGAGGAATTAAACGCGGTAACGTTCGCCTCATAAGATCGGCTGGCTGTGATGAGGTTCACCATCTCGCTTACAGGATTGATATCCGGGTAGGCCACATAACCATCAGCATTGGCATCCGGATGAGAAGGATCGTATACTAACCGGGGGGGATTTCCGTCCGGCTGAATCTTCAAAACCTTGACCCCGGCCGGTTTCGAGACAGGTCGGCCATTGGAGCCCATATATTCGTCCAGCACCTCCATGAAAACGGGAACCTTCCGTTCGTAGGGCCCGCCTTCTTTGGTCCGGGTGGTATTGATATTGGCGATATTATCGGAGATCAGATCCATGCGTAACCGTTCCGCAGTCAGCGCGGTGGCACTAATATCGAGGTTTCGGAATAAATCCATGGTCGTTACCTCCCGTCAATCGCTTGTTTGATCCGTGACATCTCTCGATTCCACGATGTCGTAAGCGATTGGAAGAATAATGAATTCTCGGCTACCTGGGCCATTTCGTATTCAGGATCAATGTTGTTTTGATCATAACGTTCCAGAGTTTTTGTCTCCCGAGTGACTTGAATGCTCCCCGTCACCGGAGTTACTCCCCCCAGATGCCTGGAGTGGGTCTGCCAAAGTTGCAGTTCGTTTTTGTCGATTTCTTGAGTAAAAACCGAACTAAAGTCGATATCCAACCTTTTATAATAAGGGGTGTTCACATTGGCCAAATTTTGGGATAAAAGCTGTTGACGCAAGTTCGAGGCGTCCATTGCCCGTTCCATCTTTTTCGCGGACGGAGTCTCAATTAATGTGGACCACATTATGCCACCTCGTCTGATGAAATATTGATGATAAAACATCACTTATTTCATACATCGGATCAACGAATCCGAAAGTTTAGGCCTTTTGATGATCTCATTCCAGATATTTCGCTGCAACTCCCGGAAAATCCTGCACCTTTAGTGGATTTTTGCGGATTTTCGCAAAAAAAGTAAGTTTTTTTATCCTCCTTGGAGGAAATAATTAAATCCAGGATTCAAAAGCGCTACGGCTTTAAATAGTCGTAGCGCTTCATTTTAATATCCGGTCGCATCTTTCAGGTTGACGTTCTCCTCCCAGACCCAATCGGCCGTCAAATATTCGGTAAA
>DASVMB010000295.1:0-3948 GCA_036384575.1 Bacillota bacterium | reverse complement strand
AAATATTACGGATATCCCGAGAACTACTCCTGGAACGTTTTAGCTTACCGGAAAGACTCCTTTGAAAAGGCCGGTCTGGATCCGAACAAACCGCCGAAAACCTGGAACGAGTTCTTAGAGTACTCCAAGAAATTAACCACCGGCGGCAACTACGGTTTCGTTGTCCAGCCCTATGACTGGTGGTGGTTTGCATGGTTCTGGGAGAATGGCGGCGAGATTTTCAACAAGAATTTCACCAAATGCACCTTAAATTCTCCGCAGGGCGTTGAAGCTCTCCAGTTCTATGTCGATCTGTATCAGAAACATCACGTGGTTCCTCCCGCTGCGGTAGGCGCCATGCCGACCGAAGGTTCCCATTTCAATGCCGAGACCGCTTTCATCAACGGCCAGGTGGCTATGCTTCAGGTGGGCCCGTGGTTTACCATGAATTACGCCACTCAACGTCCCGATGACGTGAAAAACCTGATGTACGCCCCGCTACCGGTGAAGGACGGCAAGACCATTCATGCGAGCACCATTGGCGGCCGGATCGTGGCAGTCAGCAATCAGAGCAAAAATAAACAGCTGGCTTGGGAGTTCTCCCGTTTCGTCGTTGAGACCGAAGTCAAATACTATCAGGATATGCTGAAGAATCAGACCCCCGAGCAGGCAGTCGCCAAAATCCCGCTCTTCAGCCTGCTCGTAAGACGCTCCTCAGCGAAGCTCGCTGCTTTCCAACATCCGCTGTTGAAGGTTTTTGTGGATACCGCTCCTCAAGCAACCTTACGGCCCCGGTATACCAACTGGGTCAAACCGGCCCGTACGATCAACCAGGAGTTGCAAGCGGCCATCTTAGGCCTCAAGTCCCCGAAAGAAGCCTTGGATAATATGGTGACCATTATCAATGCGGAAATGAAGAAAAAGTAAGTTTTTGGATCGAATTTCGTTACATGACGCGCGGGGGAGTATTCGCCCCCGCGCCGGTATATCGCAAGGAACTGAGTGGGTGCTCAGTGGGTGCTTCGACAATGAAAGCCACGAGTTTTTTTCGTCGACGGGTGATTTTGAAGGAGGTAAATTCTGATGGCGGAATCCGGCACTATGAACGTTCAGAGACGGCGGGAGATGCGGGAAGGGTATCTGTTTATTGCCCCTGCTTTCATACACTTATTGATCTTTGTCATCCTGCCAATCTTTGCCGCGATCTATTTGAGTTTTCACAACTGGAACATTCTCAACCCCAGCCGCCCGTTTGTGGGTCTTGAAAACTATAAGCGTTTATGGAGCGATGAACTTTTTTGGATGTCCTTAAAAACGACGCTGTATTACACGGTGGTCAGCGTCCCGATTGGCATCGTGCTTTCACTGGCCTTGGCGATGGCAATGAAAGCGCCCCTAAAAGGGATCGGTATATTCCGGACCGCCTATTTTTTGCCTGTAATAACCTCGATGATCGTTGTCTCGTTGGTTTGGACGTGGATGTTTGATCCCCTTTCCGGTTTACTCAATTACTATCTGAAAATGTTAGGGTTACGGCCTCAGGCTTGGCTTGCCGATCCGTTTATGGCCATGCCCTCGATTATCATTTTAAGTGTTTGGAAATCACTGGGATATAATATGGTGATTTTTTTAGCCGGATTGCAGGCAATACCGGATATGTACTATGAAGCCGCACGGATTGACGGGGCTAACGCCTGGCAACAGTTCCGTCGGATTACACTGCCGCTGTTGCGGCCTACAACCTTTTTCATCTTGATTACCACATTAATCTCCTCATTCCAGGTTTTTGATCAAGTATATGTGATGACGGGCGGAGGACCGGCGAATCTGACCAAAGTCCTCGTTTATTATATTTTTGAAGTTGCATTCCATTATTTCGAGATGGGCTACGCATCGGCGCTGTCATTCATACTTTTCCTCTTTACACTGGTCCTTACGGCCTTGCAGTTCAAGCTGATGTCGAAGGATTCATACACTTTGTAAATCAATTAGCGGGTAAATAATAGGAGTGATAGCAATGACCCAAATAAGTTCCACCCAAGATTTTTTAAATAAGTTTGGCCGACATTTGGGTAAAACGGCGGCAACTAAAAAATTCTGGCTGCATGTGTTATTATATGCTGTATTAAGCGCGGGCGCCGTTTTGATGATCGTCCCCTTTCTCTGGATGGTCTCGACCGCCTTCAAAACCGAACCCGAGGTTTTGCAGTATCCACCGGTCTGGTTGCCGCGTCATTTGACTTTCGATTCTTTTATTAAAGTATGGCAGGTCATCCCCCTCGGCCGGTTCTTTTTTAACAGCATTTTTGTTGGAGTTGTAATCACAGCCTCCCAGGTTTTGTTGGACTCGCTGGCTGCATACGGTTTCGCACGGCGGCGTTTTCCGGGCCGGGATCTGATCTTCATGATCTTTTTGACTACAATGATGGTGCCGCGGCAGGTTACGATGATTCCGCTCTTTATGATGATGCGTTCCATCCCGTTTACCGGGGGCAACGGTTGGATTGACAGTTACTGGGGGCTGATTGTTCCCGGTCTCAGCGGTGCATTTGGCGTTTTCCTGTTGCGCCAGTTTTTTATCACCATTCCGGTGGAGCTGGAAGAGGCGGCCCGGATTGACGGCTGCAGCTCGATAAATATCTTTTTCCGGATCATGATGCCTTTGGCCAAGCCGGCCCTGCTCTCGGTGGGGATCTTTGTCTTTCTTTGGAGTTGGAACGACTTTATCTGGCCGCTGATCATCACCAACCAGGTGGCGATGCGGACATTGCCGGTAGGGCTGTCAAACCTCCAGGGTCAGTATAAGATCTCCTGGTCGCTTTTGATGGCAGCCTCGGTCCTGGCTACGCTCCCGGTAGTCATCGCCTATCTCTTCTTCCAGCGGGAGTTTGTCCAGGGCATCACCTTAACCGGGTTAAAAGGTTAATATGAAAATTCATTAGAATTATCATCCCATGAGGGAGGAATGAAAAAGTGCCTCAATTCAATTGGAAGAGAGCCAATGCGCCGGTGATTCCGACCGCCCCGGGAACCTGGAAAGAGACATATACCGCCAACCCGGATCTGATTGAGCTGGGTAATGAATACTTGATGTATTATAGAGGTACCGGAAACGGCCATGACCGGATCGGGGTCATGCGAATCGCCAAAAGTAAATTTGATGGTTTTACCTGGGAGGATTATCCGGACAACCCGATACTGGATGTTGGAGCACCCGGAAGTTTTGATGACATCAATCTGCTTGATCCTTCGGCTGCCGTTGTACCGCAGGCCTCCGGGGAACAACGGGTATATCTTTATTACTCGGCGGTCGCCGGGAGCAGCGAGAGTATCGGTCTGGCCATTTCCAAGGATGGAATTCATTTCGAGAAGTACAATCAAAATCCGGTCTTAAAAGGCCGTTGCCCTGAAGTTGTCTACCGTGATGGTCAGTTCTATCTTTTTTATGTCAAAGAGAACGAACGGGGCGGATATAACATCCATGCCGCCATGTCAACCGATGGGATTCATTTTACCCCTACCGGCGGCGCTCCGGTGTTAACCGTAGGAGCCCAGGGAAGTTGGGAGAGTCAAACTGTGACCACACCTCGGCTCTTTTTCGATCGCGGGCTCTATTATATGGTCTATGCCGGAGATGATCGATCCAAGGATGATCCCCATCAATTCGGCCTCGCTACATCGATGGATCTGATTCATTGGCAAAAATACGGGGGAAATCCGATCTTTTCCACTGCCGACCGCAAGCACTGGGATAACTGCAGCATTTGGTACGGTACGGCTGCACCAATTGATGGCGGGTATATCATGTGGTATGAGGCCTGCGATGAATACCGGGGCGAGCCGCGCTTTGTGAGCGCAGTGGGAGCCGCGGTGCTTGAGGCGCCGTATTTCTTCGTCAAACCGCCGCTTGCCAAGGATTAACCGGCGAAATTCAAGGGGGTTGTCATGAATACCGGAACCAAGTATTTC
>DASVMB010000294.1:0-8474 GCA_036384575.1 Bacillota bacterium | reverse complement strand
GGATCTGTGGCGCGGCCGGATCGTCATCGGGGAAAGTGACTTGTGGGTTCTGGCAAATACCGATTGCCGTATGGCAATCACTACCCGATTAAAAATCCTGCGCCGCCAATTGAAAGAGTATATATCCCGATATCCCGATTTTCAAACAAACCTAACCTCGTATTCCATGGATCCAACCGCACCCGAGATCATCCAATGGATGATCCGGGTTACAGCCCCTTTGAACATAGGTCCTATGGCCTCCGTGGCCGGCGCTGTCGCGGGGATGTTAGGTCTGGAGCTTATGACGGGACTTCCGGAACTGATCATCGAAAATGGCGGCGACATCTATCTCCGCTCACAAAAGGAGCGGGTGGTGGCTGTTTATGCCGGAAGTTCGCCTTTTTCCAAACGGATTGGATTACGAATTGCTCCACAACCTTCAGGTATAGGCATTTGTACCTCCGCCGGCACAGTTGGCCCTTCGCTTAGCCTGGGAAAGTCCGATGCCGTTGTAATCATTGCCTCCGATACAGCCCTCGCCGATGCAGCGGCCACAGCTGTAGGGAACCGAATCCAGACCACAACCGATCTTCCGGCTGCTCTGGCCTATGCCCGAACCATATCCGGTCTCAGTGGTGCATTATTAATCAAGGAGGATAAACTGGCTGTTCGGGGCGAGGTAGAACTAACGCCGGTATAGGCGCGAGGCATGAGGATTGTAAAGGGAAACGGCCGGACGTTGCAAGTATCAAACCCGCAAAGGTTTGGCGAATTCCCTTTCAGACAGGGGTGGCAGCTCACACCTCATTCCGCCTATTGCCGCGCGCTCAATGGGCACGACGCCCCACGGGGTGCTCTATTCATGCCTCACGCCTTTTATATTAGTAATCCCTAATGAATCATTATTTTTAAAAAAAGCAAACGATAACGCCTTTCAGGAATATCTTAACAGGATATTCTGCTGAAAGGCGTTGTATTATGTCCGGCACACAAACACAAACGTAGCATAAACTCCCGTCCGATCTGGCCTGAAATCTCAAAAGCGCTGCAAAAATCTATAAAAATTTTAGCATAATTAAATTCCTCCTGGAACAAAATATGATAGAACCTTGATGCAACCTAAGCTAACTTCAGGTGGGTAACGCTTTTGGAAGATACTTATTGAAGAAACCCCAGCTTGAAGGAGTTATGAATCGGAGAAGCTACGGTACAAGGGAAGCAGCAACTGTGGAAGGATAACATTTCGAACCGGCGTTATTTTAAACATTGCAGCTTTCGAATAGCTTATGCAAAAGGCAATCCGGCACATGCTTAGGTGATCAAAAGGCGCCTCAAATTGAATCGACTTTCTAATTTATCTGGCCGGAAGTCGATGAAGCGCATACGCGCTAGAAAATATAGGAGGGAAGAAAAGAATATGTCAAAAGATGCATTGGCAGTTGTGGAACCCCAAACGTCATTACAAAGATCAAAACCGCGTTATACGGAGGCAGAGAATAATATCTTATTTGACTCCTGGTGGAATCCCCAGAAAAGACGCGAACTCGTAGGTCATCTAGGCCGTAAGATGAGTGCGTTACGGAGTCAATTTTGCAGGTTATTGAAGGAAAAGGGAATGACCAATCAAGACTATTATAATATGATGCAAGCGAAATATGCGGGAACGAACGGAACGGTCACCCGGAAGCGCAGCCGTGAGCTCAAACCGATTGATCGCACAATTCTGGAGATATTTTGCAAGCATCAGGCTTTAGGAAATTCCCGCGCCCAAGCCTGTGATGAACTGCAACAGATCTTAGGCTCACTTTTTACATCGGCTGCTTTAAAGTTGCGTTTCTACCGTCTGATTAAGCGATTGCAATACAGTGATCAAGATCTATTAAATATCGGGAAACAACTCTTAGGTGAGGGCCGTAATGATAGTATCGAATTTACAAGCCCGCCGCAAAAGGAGATAGCCCAAATATCATCGGTCACCGTAAATACCACAAAAATGGAGACCGTTTCCAAAGGCACCTACACCGAGCGGGGCCCGGCTCAACCGGTCATGGAAAAACAAATTGGTTCGGAGGAACCATCACAGGAAATATCCTTCTTATATCAACTCTCTTCATTACCGGAAACGATAAAACGGCTTGAGGAACGGGTGATCTGGATCGAGGAAAACCAACGGCATCAACTGGATCTAAGGGGTTTTATCGAGCATCTGTTGGCGGTGGAAAGAGATATCAAGCGGGAAGATAAACTAATGGAAGAGATCCAACGGCTGATGGACGAGAACCAAATCATCCAGAATACCGCGGAAAAGGAACGAGAACGGTTGAAGAGGCGGGAAGAGGAGTTGTCCGAGGTATATCGGATGCTGGAAACCATGCTCTCCGATTTTATGCGGCTTGAAAGTGTGTCTAAACTGGCCTCACTTGGGGATTTCATGCATCGCCTGGAGATCACCGTAGATCAGTTCGGAAATGTTTTAAAAAGCAAACGGGTTACGGCGTGATGGATTCCAATTTCAAGAATGTAATGGTCCTTACCAAGCCAGGACTGAATTTGACAGCCCCGGACGCTTGCCGGGGCTGTATTCATCTGACGGAACGACGTTTTTGTCAGATTTGGGCCTTTCCAGAGTCCAAATGGAATACGGAATCACCCTGTCTTGATTATTCCGTTTGCCTTACCGGTTCGGATTCGGAATAAAAAAAGGAAGCATGCAAATGATTGTACGGATAGGAAAATACATTGTGATAAAGGATGAAGTTTTATTCAATCTGCCAGAATTGGGCTATTGACTGGCTGACGTATCCGTGATAAAATATCTTTTGTTATGTTCCGGGCAGTAGCGCAGCTTGGTAGCGCACCACCTTGGGGTGGTGGGGGCCGTGGGTTCAAATCCCGCCTGCCCGACCATAGAAAACATTCAAATTCCGAGGGTTTAATCTCCCCCGGAATTTTTTTGTTTTATATCAGTGAATGAGTTTCAAGGTTAAGCAGGAAAAGTTCTCCAGTAGAAAGGAAATGACAATAACTTTGGAGAACTTTTTTAGTAAAGTGTAGTAAAAACCAATAGTAATGTCGATATTGAAAGTTAAATCGGAATATATAAGCGGGTGTGATCATGGGTACTGAAAAAAATGAAACGGAATTTATTCGCCTGCCTCGCTTAGTCAGTGATGGAATGGTTTTACAACGGAATACCAAAATTAAAATATGGGGATGGGCAACAGCGGATCGACCGGTTACCATACAGTTTTTACAGACGATGTACAAGACCAAGACTGATTCCGACGGCAAGTGGTCGGTAATCATACCGGAACAGGAAGCCGGTGGCCCTTATTGTATGGAAATAACCGTTGCCACCCGGAAGATTACCTTACGTGATATCTTAATTGGGGATGTTTGGGTTTGTGCCGGACAATCCAATATGCAGTTATCCATGGAGCGAGTGAAGGATAAATACAGCGATATAGTGGCAAAAGCGGACAATAACTTTATCAGACAATTTGTTGTTCCGATGCGGTACAATTTTAAATCGCCATGTGATGACCTTGAATCAGGCAGTTGGGCATCTGTAAATCGAGAAACCATATTACAGTTTACCGCCACCGGATATTTCTTTGCCAAGGAATTGTACGACAAATATCAAGTTCCAATTGGTTTAATCTGTACCGCCATTGGTGGTTCACAGGTTGAATCCTGGTTAAGTGAAGAGTCATTAAGGCATTTTCCTGCAATTTTTAAAGAAATAGCACAATTACGTGATGATCAGTTTATAGAAAAGACCCAACATGAAGAAGAGGCCCGTGATAATCGCTGGCACAATATTTTAAACAGCCGTGATAAAGGTTTGCAAAACCATGAATTGCCTTGGTATGATGAGAACATCGATGATTCAAATTGGCAAATTTTCGAGTTACCGGACTATTGGGCAGATGATGACTCATGCCGTTCGCATGGAGTATTTTGGTTCCGAAAGGAAGTAACCATTCCAGTTTCCATGGTTGGGATATCGGCAAGAATATTCATGGGACGCATCGTCGATAACGATACTGTTTATATCAACGGTGTTTTAATCGGGTCAACATCCTATCAATACCCGCCGAGAAAGTATGATATTCCTTGTGATGTTTTAAAGGAAGGGAAAAATACCATCGCTGTCAGAGTAATCAATTACAGGGGAAAAGGCGGGTTCATTAAAGATAAGCCTTATCAGTTGCTGGCCGGTGATCAAAGTATTGATTTGAAGGGACAGTGGAAATTTCAGATTGGTACGGTCATGGATATGTTGCCTCAGACTACCTTTTTCCAATACAAGCCTTTAGGCTTATTCAATGGAATGATCGCGCCGCTTTTTTATTACTCGATGAAGGGTGTAATCTGGTATCAGGGTGAGTCCAACACGGAAAACCCGGACTCTTATAAAGAATTGTTCACTCAATTGATTTATGGCTGGAGAGAAAGATGGAAAAAGGATGAGATGCCGTTTCTTTTTGTCCAGCTTCCCAACTATTTTGAGAGAGAGAACAAGTCAGCCGTAAATAAATGGCCTTTACTACGAGAAGCGCAATTAAAAACCCTTGAAGTACCCCATACCGCAATGGCTGTGGCGATTGATCTAGGCGAATGGAACGATTTACATCCCCTAAATAAACAAGAGGTTGGTAAACGCTTGGCTGCCGCGGCGGAAAATCTTGCCTATGGTGATGGCGACGTTGTACCGATGGGACCTATTTATCAATGTATGGAAATCCATGATAACCAAATATATCTAAATTTCACAAATATCGGTTCGGGATTGTATGCAAAAGGCGGGGAGAATCTTAACAATTTTGAGATTTCAGGTGCGGATGGTCGATGTGTTAGCGCCAATGCCAGGATTGAAGGCGACCGGGTTAGAGTATGGAGCGATTTTGTGAAATCTCCGACAGCAGTAAGATATGCTTGGAAGGATAACCCCGAGAATATCAATTTTTATAATAAAGAAGGGTTACCGGCTACACCTTTTCGAACTGATCCATATGAATCGAGAGTACTTTGATGAAAAGAAAGTGTGCCATGATGCGAGAACCTATTCAGATTAATTTGAAGGAATTAACTCTCAAATATTGAAATAAGATCTTAGATAGTGGCTTATTAACTTAAGTCAACGCCTGAAACCGCTAAGTTGTCCGATTCATTCGATCCTAATCGACAAGGAGCGATCGGAATTGAGAATCTTCAAATCCGTAGTGGGCTCTGCAATATGGGTCCTTCTTTTTTCCACATGGATTTTCCCAACAACCCTGGCTGCTCCGGCATTGCCGCCTGCCCCGCTGTACGGAAGTTGGTACGGGAAACCAGGAACCGGCACTCTACTTGATTTGGATCCTGCGAAGACCCGGTGGATTACATTGAACCATCAATTGCAGGCAGTTACACTAAACAACCAAGGTCAACTGGTAATCTGGTCGCAAGACGTGAACGGTATCTGGCAGGAAGGTGAGAAGTTAGCGTCGGCCGATGCCGCATTTACCGTCTTTCAAACGGCGGATCTCAATCATGACGGTATTCCCGAGTTGATCGCCGGTACGGCTGAACCTGGATTCATCTATATCTACCGTTATAGTACCGACCACTGGGTTTTGCACAACTATGAAAAGTATGTCTGGAAGTCGATTACGAATCTAACGTCCGGAAATTTCGATGGAAACGGCTCCAATGATATTCTGGTTCAAAACCAAGAAGGATCGCTCTTTCTTTTGAATTCCTCCGAAAATTCCCTGGACCTGATCTGGAAGAGTCCCATCTTTTGGCGGCCGATTAGTTCGTTTTTGGTACGGGATATCGATAACGATGCCAAAGATGAATTGATCGTCACTTACCGGACCGGGGGCATTGGAATTCTTAAATTAATCAATAACCAGATCGTCTCGATCTGGGAGAATTACTTATGGGGTAAGATCCTCGACATTTCGTACGGTGATTGGGATAATGACCTTCAAACCGAGATCCTGATCAGCACCACGCAAAAGGTCATTTATTTTTTGGGGTATAACGGGAAGACGTATCAATTTGAAAACCAGCTGTCGTCTCTGAACTATACCGTGGAAAGAATGGAGTTCCGGATTGCCGACGCCAACTCCCAAATCCTGGCCGCCGATACTGCAGGCAAGCTCCACCTGCTTGAGTTTCACTCCCAAACAAAAAAATGGATAGAACTTATGGTATGTCAGGTTGGCAGGGTAGCACAACTCATCCCGGAGTTTGGAGCGGAGACCCCATATGATGTTGCGGTGTGGTTGTGGGGCACCAACCGGTTATTGAGTAAGGTTCAGTTCTTCAAAACCTCGCTATTTCGTTTTTGGGACGGACAGACCGCCTATGAATTGAATCCCGCCCTTATCTACCAAGATGACCGTTTTTATATCGCGCCTCGTGCTATCGCCGCCCTGCCGGGATTGGGTCTGAAATACACCCAGACCAAGACCGGATTTCAGATAAAAGCTGGAGAAGATCTATTGGAGCTGAATAAAAAAGACACGACAACGATAAAGCTTAATGGAACCGCTACTCCCAACAGTGGCCAGGCCCAAATCATCGGTAATGATCTCTACCTCGAGGTTACCGGCTATCAAAACCTATTGAACCTGTCCTTCATCGTAGATCCGGAGCTTAGGCAGGTGAGTGCCGATATCCCGGCTCCGCCTGAGGCATAATTTAACGGATCGCCCCATAAGTTGTAGTAAAAACTGAAGGGGTGAGGTTAATAGTGGAAATCGATCATGAGAGGGCTAATCTTCCGATCGGCCCGATTCTATATGGTTGCGTCATCGCTGTATTGGCCATATTGGTATTTGCCCTATTATTCTCCTTGATGACCCAGTTCGGCTGGACCGGAACCGTTCGACCATATAGCAACAACATCTTTTTGATCGCCGATTATTTAGCCATTATTCTCGGATCCATCATGGCCGGGCGAAAAAGCGCGGCCACCGGGTGGATGGTCGGGATAGGAGTCGGTTTCCTCTGTTCTTTAGCGCTGCTATTATTGACTGCTTTGATGCGGCAACCGGTTTTATGGGGCGTATTTACGGTCAAAACATTAATCAGTTGCTTTATTGGCACTTTCGGGGGCATCATCGGGGTAAACCTGGCAGGCTCCCGGGGATAATTCTAAAGGGTGAAGAGTGAAGTAAAAGATTTTTACTTCGCACTTCTTGATTCGGATTTTTCTCCGCCTTGACAGTGTCAAATCCTTTGGACACGAGATATTATTCACTTATCCTTGATTCCAGGTTCAACCGTTTAGAAGAACAGAGTCGAAAGATCACCCAAAAAATCCAAATTGACAAAACCAAGTTTATTGGCTATAATTGATAGGTGCACAGGGGAGTAGCTCAATTGGTAGAGCGTCGGTCTCCAAAACCGGTGGCTGCGGGTTCGATTCCTGTCTCCCCTGCCATGAATTTGCAAGAATCTGCAAGAAAAGTTCGGTTAAAAAAACCGGCTTTTTTTATGTGTATTCGTCCTCAATCAAACGGAACTTGAAAATCGGTTATTCTGCACACGTACGCACGACATAGACTTTAAACTAGTTTAAACTAGTAAAGACATAATAACGGAGGCGTTTTCTCATGTCCGATCTAAAGGTATCCGTAGGAATCTCCAACCGTCACATCCATCTCTGTCAGGCGGATCTGGAGACGTTGTTCGGCAAGGGACATCAACTGACTCCCAAAAAAGATCTCTCTCAACCCGGCCAATTTGCGTCGGAGGAGATGGTCAACCTAGTGGGTCCCAAAGGAACCATCGCCAAGGTTCGCGTTTTAGGCCCGGTTCGTCCCCAAAGCCAGGTGGAGATCTCGCGGACCGATAGTTTCGGTCTGGGGATAAAGGCTCCGGTCCGGGAATCCGGTGTGATTGACGGAACTCCGGGAATCACCCTTGAGGGACCTGCGGGCAAGATCGAATTAAAAGAAGGAGTAATCATTGCCCTACGCCATCTGCATCTCCATACCGACGAGGCCAAGGTGATGGGGCTGAAGGATAAGGACTGGATCTCCGTTAAGTTTGAAGGCGAACGGGAAGTGACCTTCGGCCATGTTTTAGTCAGGGTCGGTCCGAAATATGCCATGGACTTGCATATCGATACCGATGAGGCGAATGCAGCCGCATTAAACAACGGGGATCAGGGAATCGTCATTAAGTAGGCAAATAAAGGTGGTATTGGACATGCCGATCTATGAATTTAGGTGCAGGGATTGCCGGAGGGAATTTGAAGAGTTGTGCGGGATGGGTTGCGAATCCTTACCCTGTCCGTCATGTCATTCCCGGAATACCCAGCGCAAACTTTCGACTTTTGCCGCTAAGAGTAGCGGCAGCTCAGGATCTCAAAATTTAGGCGGACATTCCTGCGGTTCCTGTCATGGTGGCAGTTGCAGCGGGTGTCATTGACAAAAAATAAACTTAAGCGAAAGAACCGTCCCGCAAATAAACCGGGGCGGTTTTTGTTTTTA
>DASVMB010000293.1:0-4118 GCA_036384575.1 Bacillota bacterium | reverse complement strand
TGTATCATCAAGGGGTAGAAATGCTGATTCAAATAAGCCGTTTTTATGCCAGCCGCGTCCAACAGAATCCCGATACATTACAATATGGTTTTTACGGTGTAATGGGTGTGGACGAATTCCACATGATGGTCAATAACAATTGCTTTATCAACTATTTGGCCAAAAAGGCACTGGAATTTACCGTCGCGGTCATTGACGAGATGAAAAAGGATGCGCCTGAAGCTCTATCCGCCGTGATCCAAAAAACCGGATACAACGGGATGGAATCGGAAAAATGGAAGCAAATTACGGCCAATATGGTTCTTCCACAAAACAAAGCCACCGGTGTATACGAACAGCATGACGGCTTTTTTACCTTGCCCCATCTCAATATCGATGCCATCCCGACGGATGATTTTCCATTATATAACCATTGGTCATACGATCGGATCTTTCGCCATGATATGATCAAACAACCGGATGTTTTAATGATGCTCTTTTTATATAGCCAAGACTTTTCCATTCAAACCAAACGGGCCAATTATCACTATTACGAACCAAAATGCATCCATGAATCATCACTGTCCCCATCCATTCATTCCATCATCGCCGCGGAAATCGGAGAGCTTGAGGAGGCATGCGAATTCTTCCGTTTTGCAACCCGTCTGGATCTGGATGATTATAACCGCAATACCTGGGAAGGCTTGCATATTACGTCGATCGCCGCCGCTTGGATGAATATTGTCTATGGCTTCGGGGGAATGCGATCCGACGGCCCGATGTTAGCATTTAATCCTTCACTGCCCCCGCAATGGAAATCCTATAGTTTCCGGATATTGTATCAAAATGCCATTCTGAGTTTATCTGTAAATCAAGAACACATTTTTATAAAAACCAACCATCATACCCCCGTCACGATCATGATCTATGGAAACTCCTATCAAATCGACGATCAGGGTTTAAAACTTAATTTCCAGCCGAATACTCAAATCAAAGAAGCATATCATAAATATTCGACCGGAGCCCGAAAGCTCCGGATGCAAGAAGAGTGAATCGTCCCTATCGGCAGCTTATTAAAAAGACAGGAGTCGGTCATGAACATTTATGAGCTTTACCTTCGTTCATTTTATGACAGCAACGGTGATGGAATCGGTGATTTTAGGGGTTTGGCGGAAAAAATGGACTACTTGGTCGATCTGGGAATCGACCTGGTCTGGTTTTTGCCGATTTTAAAATCTCAGTCCTTTCACGGCTATTCCATTAATGATTTTTTTGCGGTAAATCCGGCGTATGGCAGTTTGGAGGATTTAAAAGCCGCCTTACAAATCGGGCACCAAAAAGGCCTGAAGTTTATTCTGGATCTTCCCCTGAATCATGTCGGCTACAATTGCGAGTGGTTCAAACGGGCGCTAAAGGGGGAGAAACCATACGTCGATTGGTTTTTATGGGCGGATGAAACGACCGATATCAATGAAAAGAGAGACTGGGATCCAAGCCGGATTTGGTTCAAGGCCAATGGCAAGTATTATTACGCCTTGTTTGGCCCCGGTTCGCCGGATTTAAACTACGCCAACCGCGATCTGTGGGATATGGCCAAGAAAATCGTGACATTTTGGCTGGAGGCAGGTTTCGATGGTTTCCGGTTTGATGCGGCACCCCATATCTTTGATTATGATCCGCAGATTGGACACTTTTTTAAAGACCACGAGAAAAACATCGGGTTTTGGCGCGAGATCGTGGCATGGGCTAAAACCATCAATCCGGACGCGGTGATGGTCAGTGAGGTTTGGGATAAAAAAGGAGTCATCGACAAGTATGCCGATATATTTGAATATCTCTTCAATTTCCCGCTGGCCGGCACGATGAAGGCGAGCATTCAAATGTCTAGTCCCAAAAAATTTTGCTTGGGCCTTCAAAGGGATATGGCCGATTACTTTTTGGCCGGATCCGCAACTCCCTTCCACAGCTGCAATTTTTTGACCAATCATGATATGTCCCGCCTGCTTTCGGAGTTGAAGAATCCGAATCAAGCCAAACTCGCTTACGCGATCCTTTTTACCCTCCCGGGAGCGCCCTGTATTTATTATGGAGAAGAACTGGGGATGAAGGGACCCATTTCCAATGTGAACAATACCGAAGACGCTCAGGATCCCCTCCATTGGTATGAAAATGGGTTTGGACCGGGACAGACCGAATGGAAAGCCTATCGCCATAACCACCCTTTTACAAAGGTATCCGTTGAAGCACAGCACCCGGATGAACAATCCATGCTAAATTATGTGCGATCGTTGACCGCCTTCCGCAAAAATAACCCATGGATCTGTGCGGGAAGGATCAAAATACTGCAACGGAATCGCAGATTGGTGGCACTGAGTATCTCCGATCTCTTTCACGAAATCGTGTGCTATTATAATTTCAGCTCGAAGAGGGTGAAAGTTCCTGGCGGCACTTCCCGGAAGATCAGCGG
This sequence comes from Bacillota bacterium, assembly GCA_036384575.1. Lineage (GTDB taxonomy): Bacteria > Bacillota > UBA4882 > UBA8346 > UBA8346 > DASVMB01. Next base: position 1,672 of record DASVMB010000293.1, on the reverse strand, counting down.
ATTTGGGGGATATTCAATGGATAGATCTCATTTGATAATCGATCCCTATGCGACGGTTGTCATTCATAAATGACATGAACCGGATTCGTGCATGATCTTCATCATTGAAAAAAGGGGTAAATGAGGTTCTCACCTGCCCCTTTTTTCCATTTAGTTTTGAATTACCAACCGCTGTTGCCGGAACCTTTATTAATTGTGAAATTACTCCCCGCGGCATTATTCAAACCGCCGGATAGGGCACCGGAAACTGCCACACTGGTAAATGTGGCACTGCCATAAGCATTGTTCCTGACTTCAATTCCATAGGTTCCGGCTGTAATAATATTGATATTACTAAAAATGGCGCCATTACACGAATTTGGCCCGATGATTAATATTCCGGAATATAGGCTGTTTACGAGCGTATTATTACTGATGGTAAATGTTCCGCCCATATTGTTTTCTTCAGCCCCAAGCTTAATGGCTCCCCAAGGCAGACTATAATCATTATCCCAGGATCCGCAGCGGGTTAAGGTATTTCCGGAAACCGTCGTCGTACCGCTGAATGCTACCACACTAAAACGGTTGGCCAGATAAACGCCGGAGCCAAATTGAACCGTATCATAACAATAATTATTCTGAACCGTGTTGCCCGAACCGCCATAAACTGCAATTGTGTTGGCGTGGTACGGACTCTGAACCATATTTGATTGAACGATATTACCGGTACAAGCATTCCCACCGCCAGACCAGATGGCGATCGAATCATCTCCAGTATTTCTAAGGCTGCAATTTTGAACTGTGGTGTTTTTGGTACCATTATAAAGATTGATTCCATCCGCAAAGGTGTTTCGAATTCTACAGCCATTGACTAAAAGTCCGTTCGTGCCGTTATTAGCCCATATTCCACACTTCAAATGCTCCATCCAGATATTCTGGATTACTGAACCGGTTCCTAAATTGCCGTCAAATCCGGTTTCCAAAGCACTGTCGATGCGCTGGGTCGTATTTCCAAACAATGCAAAGTCATAGAACTTACAATTGTTTCCATTCGGAGAGAATGAGGCTCCGCTTCCGCTAAGTACGGTATACCACATCCCGGCACCATGAATGGTTACACCTGAAAAACTATTGGGCCTGGAATTCAGGATAAATGTTCCTGCGGGCAACCAGACGGACTTGCCTTGGGAAATCGCGGCGGAAACTACGCTATTGAAAGCGGCTGTATCATCATTGGCATCATTTGCGACCGCACCATAACTGGTTATCGCCAAAGAATTTGCCGGTTGAGTAAGGGCCGAACCGACATTTTCCATATCGATAAGATCAATATTATAGTAAGCTGCAGTATCTCCCGAATCTTTTTGGAGTTTGATCACTGTGCCGGCAGCCAGGGTAGTCCCCAATAACACCCGGGTTTCATCATAGAATCGATGGGCATTGCCGTTCGCAGGATTGTTATCCCATGGATATCCGCCATAGACCCAGGCATATTTTGATGTTACAGAAATATCCCGATTGTGCGTTCCATTAACATAAAAGCTTAAATTGGCGGTAATTCCGCCACCACCAGAAGCATCCGGCATATTATACCTGATTACAATGGCGTTGGCCGGTTGGGAAAGAGTCCATTGGACATATTGTCCCGCGGCACTCAGATTAACATATTTTCGACCCGACGATTCGGATTCTA
>DASVMB010000292.1:0-4227 GCA_036384575.1 Bacillota bacterium | reverse complement strand
CGGAGCCCCTTTGCCGGAAACCTCCTGGGTCATCCCCGATTCCACCGGCTGTTGTTTAAGCGGAGCGGACATCAGCTGAATACTGGTAGCCTCCTTGTCTCCTTCCCCAACGGCAAGTTGGCTTTGGATAACCGTGAGATTTAAGGGTTTACTCTCACCCCCGCTTTCGGTGAACGGCTGCACCAAACCTGTCGGGGTGTGTCCCTTGGCAACATCCGAAAGATCGAACCGGATTCCCGAGTCGCCTTGATCCGGGTTCAAATTGGAATTAGTCAGGCCTTGACCGGATACTCCGGTTTCTCCGCTCCCATCACCGGATTTTGCAGCGAACAATTGAGAGAGCTTCACATCCTTGCTCCCCTGTGGGGTCGCGGTTTTAACGGTTTGGTCCGAAGTAATTCCTGACTCCTCTAAAACAGCAGCCAAGGTTGATTGTGCACCCGGAGCGGACAGTTTGGTTTCCGCAGTTTTACCGGTTCCGTCCGGTCGTCCGGCGGATTCCGAAGTCATCATCGCCACCAATCCGGGATTCGTCACCATAGCCGTTGAATCGGCCCCGGGAAGCACTACACTCAATAAACTCATTAACAATGCGGTCTGAACCGAATCCGTCGGATTCATGCCCGTAGCCGATTGATTATCCGGATCATCTCCGGCATTCTCATTCTCGGTTGGAACATCCGCCTCTGTAACCGCAGGAATCCCGGTGCTTCCATCGGAAATTGCGACTGCCAATTCCGGCGGAATGTCGGTTTCGGAGGTCGCAGGTTCGGAGTCGTTCGAGGTTTCGGTGACTGCTTCCTTCGCACCGGATGGTGCCTTCTGGGCTTCGTCGGATGCGGGCTGCGTAGATGAATTCGTCACGCGCGCCTCGTCGGATGAAGGCTTGTCGGCAGCCCGGGAATTTGCAGCATCCTCTCGCGGTTTCGGTTGTTCACCCTTTTCGGCGGTAGCGGTTGTTTCCGGCCTGTCGGCAACGGCACTTCCCGGACGGTCTGAATTCCGGACCGCCTTGGCCTGTATCTTGTCGAAAGGGTGGTTTGCCGGTGCCTTTGCGAACGGATGATCGTAAGTGGCTAAGATATTCTTGAACTCACCGCGATTAGCGCCCATCCATTCTTCCGCCTTGGCAGGTACTTGGTTTTCAAACTGCCTGACCGTGTCCACTAGAAGTTGGGAAAGATTATTCACTTGACCAGCCATGTTCTCACCTCCTTTCAATATTCTTATTACGTTATCGGATGATTCCGGAAAAGAGATTATAGGAATCGACAGACCAAACCTGCCTTCTGTAAATTATCGTTTTGAAAAGAATAAAAAAAGCCGCTCCCGGCAGAAATCCGGAGGGCGGCAGTAAAAGAACATTCGAACTTACCGTGCTAAATATTTCTATACTGAATCAGGCGATCCTGAGTCAGCTTGGCCAGGTAATCCGGGGGCAAATGCTCCATGATCTTGCGTACCTGGTAGTTTGAGAGCTGATCAAAAATCGCAAACACCGTTGGTTCAGGCAGTTTCTGAATCACTACCGCCGCTTGCTGGGGCTGCATCTTGCCGATCATCTCCAAATAGTTCTTGATCTTTGCATCGGCTGATTTAACCGGATTCAACTGGCCCGGAACCAAGGTACCCGGAGTCGAATTTGGAACGGCGGTGGCCTGAGGATGGGTATTCAACCAGTTATTCTTCTCGTTGGTAAACCCGTCCCGATCCGCTGCCAAACGGGCTTGGGCATCGGCCAATCGCGCCTCGCGCCGGGCCAGATCCCGTTCCCTCTGCTTCAGGAGATCGTCACGTTTCCCACCCAGCTCATAATTGACGGGCAGATCCTCCATTCCCGGGAGCAGGCTGACAGTCTGCAATACCAGTGTCTTCGTATCCACTAAGCCGAATTGAGTCAACGCCCAAAATATAAAATAGAGCAATCCGAACACCAATAACACTTGTGATGACCGAAACAAAAACCTGCGCATCGGTTACTCTTCCCTCCCTATCCGCATTCTCCCGCGACCGGTCTTGGAACCGGCAATCGGCGCGGCTACCCCCGCCGCTTCCCCATGTTTTGCTCTCCTGCCATTTGCCGCCCGGTCATTTGTTCCGCCGCGATCTGTTGCCGGAGATATTGTTCGGTGCCCAGTTCATCCAGGAATTTGATTTCCGCATTCAATTCCTCTGCTTTATAGGCCTCATAGGCCTTTTGCTTCAATTTTTCCAGAACCTTTTTTTCCTTGGCCGCGAGGATCAACCGTTCCCGGGCCGCGGTAACCGCAGCCTCACATTGCTGCAACTCGCGAACGGCCAGATCAACCTGGTGATTGAGCCAAGTCAAGAACCGGGCGTAATCATTAGCGCGCCGAATATCCAGATTGGCCCGGAGTTGTTCACGGTATGTCAAGGCCGTATCGGCCGCTTCCTTTTCCCGGCGCGCCAGTTCGATCCGGGCCGCGTCACGACGGACTTCCGTCTCTTTCAATTCTTTTTGGCGCAACTCCTCCACCCGGGTCTTGACCTTTAACACAGTCTCCAGTTTGAATTTAAACTTTGCCATTGCCGGCATTCCCACCCATCATCGTGATCAAACGGGTAAGCGTCTCCTGGAAAGGAGCCTTTTCATCAACACGCTGACAAAGGAAATCGTTGATCGGGCCGATCATCCGGATGGCCTCGTCAATCTGAGAATTGCTCCCCGGAGCATAAGCTCCGATATTGATCAAATCCTCATTATTCTGGTAAGTGGCCAGCATGGTTCGGAGCACTCCTGCGGCCTTCTTGTGACTGTCCGTGGCCAGTTCGGACATTAACCGGCTAACACTGCTTAAAACGTCGATGGCCGGATAATGGTTTAAATGAGCCAAATTCCTGGAGAGAACGATATGTCCGTCCAAAATACTCCGGACCGCGTCGGCGATGGGTTCGTTCATGTCATCCCCCTCAACCAGCACGGTATATAACCCAGTGATGCTGCCCCGATCCGAAGTTCCGGAACGCTCCAAGAGCTGAGGAAGCATGGCAAAAACCGAAGGGGTATAGCCCCGGGTGGTAGGAGGTTCACCGACGGCCAGTCCCACCTCCCGCTGGGCGATGGCGAACCGGGTGACCGAATCCATCATGAGCATGACATCCTTGCCCTGATCCCGGAAGTACTCGGCTACCGCCGTAGCCACCATGGCCCCTTTAATCCGTACCAAAGCCGGTTGATCGGAGGTGGCGACCACCACCACGGAACGTGCCAATCCCACCGGACCTAAATCCCGCTCGATAAAATCGCGAACCTCGCGGCCGCGTTCACCGATTAAGCCGATTACGTTGATGTCGGCCTCGGTATTGCGGGCAATCATCCCCAGAGTTGTACTTTTTCCGACGCCGCTGCCGGCAAAGATTCCGACCCGCTGACCGCGGCCACAGGTCAACAAGGTATCAATCGCCCGAATCCCCATGGCGAGTGTCTTGTTGATCCGGTTGCGAGTCAATGGATTGGGCGGTATGGCGGTTAACGGATAATACTCCCCGGTCAAAAGCGGTCCTTGTCCATCCATGGGCCGGCCTAAACCGTCCAAAACCCGGCCTAATAATCCAGAGCCTACCTCTACCTGGAGTTTTTGCCCGGTGGCAATGATCTCGCAGCCGGGACTAATCCCCGACATATCACCGAGCGGCATCAACAAAACCCGGCCGGCCTTAAACCCCACCACTTCAGCCGAGAGTGGCTCGGCCATCCCTTTAACAATGATCAGACAGTGCTCACCCATATTGGCCGAGGGGCCGTCGCCTTCCACGGTTAAACCTACGATCTGAGCGACCCTTCCCGTACGTTTGATCGGATCGAAATTGCGCAGTATTTTTAAATAACTTTCGGCATCAAAAGGGGCCGGCCGGGAGGAATTCTCACACGCCTGCGATGAACTACTCATCCGATTTGCCTCGCCTTTAAGAGTTCGGCCAGGATCATATCCAACTCCGATTTAAGCCGGGCATCGACATTCCCCAGATTGGTCTCGATAAAACAACTTCCCGGAGCGAGCCCGGGATCCGCTGTGAACCGGATTGGTTTGGGATCAGCGAAGGCCTCCTGCAACCGTTGGATATTTTGTTCGCAGATCGCCAAATCATCCGGATGAACCCGGACTTCCACAGATTCGGCATTCGCGGCCCGAAGTAACGCCTCACGCACGATCTCCACTTGCCGGGCAGGATCCAACTCCAGTTCGGCACCGATGATCTTCTCCG
>DASVMB010000291.1:0-6711 GCA_036384575.1 Bacillota bacterium | reverse complement strand
TGCCGATACCGCCGTCCCATTGTTGATTCGGGAGATGGAAAAGATGGGAGTTAGGCGAGAACGGCTGATTGTAAAGATAGTGGGCGGTGCCCAAATGTTTTGCGGGAATGGTTACGAAGATCATATCTGCATCGGGAACAAAAATATTATTGCTGTGGAAACCATATGCCAACAACTGGGATTGTTTATTTCCGGTCGAAGCGTTGGCGGAAACAGCGGGAAAAGTGTTTTTTTGGATTTGGAGACCGGTGAGGTTCAAGTAAAAACATTAACTGAGTATATCAAGATCTGATCCAAACCGAGCTTTGCAATTTATAAAATAAGCTTTCACGCGCGACTGTACCAGGATGATCAAGGAAGGGAATTTAGCCACCGGATGGTACGGGTAAACCCGTGTAAGGAGGGTAGCAATGTCAGTCGACAAAGCGGGACAAAATGAGGAGAATTTATGGCAGGATTATCTGGGAACCAAATCTCCTCAAGCCAGAGAAGCCATTATTTTAAGGTATTCACCATTGGTGAAGTACGTTGCGGGCAGGGTGGCGATTGGTTTACCGTCCAATGTCGAATTTGATGACTTGGTCAGTTTTGGAGTATTTGGGCTCATGGATGCAATAGAGAAGTATGATCCATCGCGTGGAATTAAATTTGAAACTTATGCCATTGCAAGAATCCGGGGTGCGATTCTGGATGGTTTACGGAGTAATGATTGGGTCCCCCGATCTGTAAGACAGAAGGCCCGGGAACTTGAACGTGCCTGTGCTGAGCTTGAGAATCGGCTTGGCAGGTCCGCTACGGATCAGGAGATTAGTGAGGCGATGGACCTCAATTTACAAGAGTTTTATCAGTTACTTTCGGAAGTAAGTTGTACCACGCTAAGTTCACTGGATGAGTTATGGCTGGTTCACGCAGGCGACGATGATACCGTCCGTGTCCTTGATCTGGTTCGGAACGACGAGAGTGAAGATCCGCTAGAACAGGTGGAGATGGAGGAGATTAAGACCACCTTGGCCACAGCCATTGATTGTTTGCCGGAACGGGAGCGGATGGTCATTGCGTTATATTATTATGAAGGACTTACCCTCAAGGAGATCGGCGAGATTATGGAGATTTCGGAGTCGCGTGTATCTCAGATACATACAAAGGCAATATTCAGACTACGCGGACGTTTAAATCGTTGGCGTAAATCGATCGCGGAGGTGTAAACGATGGCGGAAAATGGCTCGAACTCGATTCCTAATACAGCTGGGAGTACCGATCGGGATGGGCGTTGCCGGGTTCAAGTATCAAACAATTCCATGGAGGCTGTATTAATTGTCGAGGCCCCTGTTGGTCGGGGTAAATGGCCTACCTGTGAAGATGCATTGGCTGCCCTCCGTGGTGAAAACATCACTTTTGGTATTGATCCAAGGGCTATTGATGAAGTTATTAAAAATCAATTGCTTAAGCCAACATCGGTTGCCAAAGGGCGTCCACCGGTCGCGGGCAGGGACGCCGAACTCAAATTTTTATTTGAGACCGGAATTTTTCGGAAGGCCTCTTTAGAGGATGAGACCGGGAAGATCGACTTTCGTGAGGTCCAGACCGTACAAAATGTAACTCTTGGTCAGACGATTATCGAGAAGATTCCGGCTACTCCCGGGGAACCGGGTTGTGATGTCCGGGGCAAGGATATCCCCGCGGCTCCAGGCAAGGATAAAACGATTAAGACCGGTAAAAACGTGGCTTGGAGCGAGGATGGTTTAGCACTTCGCGCTACTAGCGGCGGGGAACCCACGTACATCAATGGAAAAGTCAGTGTACTGCCGGTAAAGGAATTAAAAAGCGATGTCAACTTTGACACCGGCAATATCGTCTTTTCCGGCAATCTAACGATTCGCGGCAATGTGGAAAGCGGTTTTAAGGTCGAAGCGGAAGGCGACATTACGATTTACGGGAATGTCGATTCGGCGGATATCAAATGCGGCGGTAATCTTTTTATCCAGGGCGGCATTTCCGGTATGGATAAAACCGAAATTTACTGTGTAGGCGATTTTTCCGCCAAATATATCGAACACGCCTCGGTGGTTTGCGAGGGCAATCTCACCGTCAGAGAAGCGATCATGTATTGTCAGATTAATACCGATAACAAAGTAACGGTGGAAGGCGGCAAGGGATTGTTAGTCGGAGGGCTGGTTCGATCCGGTGAAGAGATTTCCGCTAAAACCATTGGTTCTCGTTTAGGAACGGTGACCGAATTGGAAGTCGGCATCAAACCCCGGACTAAGCTGGAGTTTCAAGAACTGGAAGAGCAAATCAAGAATAATACCGAGAGTCTGGAAAAAGCCGAGAAGGCCATCGTGATCTTAACCAAGATCCCCAACCTGCCTGATGACAGAAAAGAGATGTTGCAGAATTTGGTAAAGACCGCTTATGCCTTAAAATCACAGATCGCCGAGGCGGAAACCCGCCGCCAAGAACTCCTGGATGAGATTCAAAACCGTTCCAAAGATAAGGGCCGGATCCGCGTGAAAGAGTTAATGTATCCCGGAGTTCGGGTTACGATGGGTAAGACCACCATTATGATTCAGGATGAGATCAAGTACGCCATGCTTGTTTATAATGAGGGCGAGATCCAGATTCAACCCTACAGATAAAATGTGGCTTTGGGTGGTGGTTTTCGAGTGTTAAAACCATTGGATCTTCAAACTGTATTGCCTCGTTCCGTTGATATTCAGCGTATGCAGCAGATTCAATACGCCCAACCGGTGATTGATCAACAGGAAGTCACCAGGGAAGTGGTAAAGCGGAACCAACTCAAACAGGAACAGATTCAAAACAACCAGGCTACCGCAGAAACCAACCCCATCCGCACCAATGAAAACAATCCTCAAAACCGCGAACGGCGTTACCGCCGCTTTCGTCAAACGCGACAGGGTGCTTCCCAGGAATCCGAATCGAAAACACCGGCTGAGCCCGAGCGGGGGCAGCATATCGATATCAAATTTTAGCCGAGTGTTTTTTTTTACTATTTTTTGAGTTAAAGATCGACCAGGGTTCACGGAGCATTCCGGACCAGTCGAGGAGGCAAAACCATCGTGTCAGTCGGCGGGATTATACTTACTATTTGCATCAACCTGATTGTTATCTGCGCCTTATATATCTTTCAGAAACGTGATATTGACCGGAGACTCAAACATGTCAAGACTGAGATTCAGGAACTCGAGGATCTGGTTAGTGCGATTATTGCTGAGTTTGAGGCGATCGCCGACGAAGTAGACCAGGATTCGGTAGGGGCGGGTGGTGCCGAAGAAGCCGCCATGAATGAGGGTATCTCCGGCGTCCAAAATGGTGATGAAGAGACGGTTACCGAACGAATTATCGCCGAGGTAGAGGCGGCACTTGAGAATCCTGATACGATTGCCGCTCCAAGCCAAATTTTATCTGAACGGGAGGGCGGCGGAGACTCCCTCAAAGACCAGGACTTCGAAGCTGAACAAACGGTTTTGGAATCGACCCATTCGGAGAGTAGCTCATCAACGGTTGGCGTCGTAATCCCGGAGGAACAGCAAGTTTCCGATGAGGAAACGATTTCCTGTCCTACAAATGTAGCGAAGGCAGTATCTTCTAATCATACGGAACGGGATTTGCAGGTGCCGCAAGATGAAAGTGAGCCGCAACTGCCGTTGACGTTTTCCGGGCCGGAACCGGTAGCTCCCTCTTCTCCTACTCAGCCTGTTATCAGTGATCCCAGGCACCGGCGGGTTTATGAATTGTGGCGGCGGGGTTTGACGGTCGAGGAGATAGCCAAGGAGTTAGGTACCGGACGGGGTGAGATTCAACTGCTTCTATATCAATGGACTGTTAAACGTTAATTATTATTGAAAGGCGCAAATCCCGTGGGAAGTAAAACTAATTTCAGCAGTATCTTTGCGGGATGGTTCATCATTTTGGTGGGCTTAATCTTTTTCAACTCCGGAATCTTCTCCATTCGCAATATTGTCGTTACCGGGAATCAAACGATAGCCAGTGAAGATATTATTAGAGCAACCCGGTTGAATTTGGATAAGAATATATTTCAGATTGATCGGGCAAAAATTAAATCGGACATTTTGGCAAATCCCGCCATACTATCGGTTGAGCTCCATTACCAATTTCCTTATACTTTGGAGATCAGGGTCCGGGAGCGTCAGCCATTTTGTCTTTTGATGTACCGGGATAATCTGTTGGTCTTGGGGGAGGACGGGGTTATTATTCGGGTCAAGAATGATAATGAACCGATTAAATTGCCCGTAGTCTCCGGCATTAAGGTAAATCATCTCCGGATTGGTTCCCGGGTTGTAGACCCCCGGTTTCAAACGGCTCAAGAGATCTGGCGCCTGGCCGATGATTATTTACGCCGAACCTTAAGCGAGATTGACCTCCAAGATTATCAATTATACCTTGATCTTCCGAAATCGCATCATACGCTAAAAGTTGAACTGGGGGATGCTAACCAGTTAGAAGAGAAGATCGCCAAGAATCTTCGTTCTATTCTCTCTCATACAGGACCGGATGAACTGATCAAGATCGATCTGCGGGTTCCTTCCATACCCACTACCATTAAGAATCCCGGCTAAACAATTTATCCGAGAAATTTTGAACAATCGGCAGGGTAATGCTATCTGTGTGCAGAATAGTATTCTATTACGCCGGTGTAAGATGTCGATCTTTTTTAGTTTAAACTAGTTTCAGACTAGTTTAGAACCTCTTAATACCGGTCAGGTGACATTTTGATGTAAATAAAAGGGTCTCTGTGCAACTTGAGATCCGTTTGGACTTTTACAGGGGGAGTTTTTTAATGCTTGAGTTTGAGGTGGTCAATCAGCAATTTGCCTCGATCAAAGTCATCGGCGTTGGCGGTGGCGGTACTAATGCCGTCAATCGAATGATTGAGTCCAAAATTCAGGGAGTGGAATTTATCGCAATCAACACCGATGGTCAGGCATTAAATCGCTCCAATGCGGATATCCGCTTGCGAATCGGAGACCTTCTCACCAAAGGTCTGGGAGCAGGGGCTAATCCCGAAATCGGCCAACGCGCCGCGTTAGAAAGCAAGGATGAACTGATGGGCGTCTTGCAAGGAGCGGATATGGTCTTCATCACAGCAGGAATGGGTGGTGGAACCGGAACCGGAGCTGCACCGGTGATCGCACAGATGGCCAAGGAAAACGGGGCGTTAACCGTCGGCGTTGTAACCAAGCCTTTTACATTTGAGGGTAAAATTCGTGCCGCCCAAGCCGACAAAGGGTTAGCCAGTTTGAAAGAGAATGTGGATACCCTGATTACCATCCCCAACGAACGTTTACTTCAGATTGTCGATAAGAACACCTCCATTATAGACGCCTTTCGGATGGCGGATGATGTATTACGCCAGGGGGTACAGGGAATCTCCGATTTGATTACCATTACCGGCCTGATCAATGTGGATTTTGCGGATGTGAAAACCATCATGAGTCAAGCCGGATCAGCCTTAATGGGAATCGGGAATGCCAAAGGAGAGAACCGGGCCGAGATCGCAGCCAAAACGGCAGTGCAAAGTCCGCTGCTTGAGACGACTATCGAAGGGTCAAAGGGCGTATTGTTGAATATTACAGGAAGCAGTAATTTAAGCCTCCATGAGGTGAATGTAGCTGCAGCAATTGTTACCGAGGCTGCGGATCCAGATGCGAACATTATTTTTGGCGCGGTTATCGATGAATCGTTGGGCGATGAGATTCGGGTGACAGTTATTGCCACCGGGTTTGAACAGCGCCGTGCCCGCAGGGTAGGACTGGAGGAACTGGAGATCAAGCCGTTTATTAGTGAAGATTTGGAGATCCCGGCATTTCTCCGGAAGAAATAGGGGCGCTGGTTGTTAGTTATAAGTTATGATGACTATCCGTTTTGACTATTCTGTCGCGAGTGCAATGCTTTGCTGCAACGAACGATACCGGTTTCAACTGGTAAGAATTATTACAGCCGCTGGTTTTAACCAGTGGCTTGAGATGCGAAGGTTTATCCCGAGTTAAAGTGTTCAAGTAAATATGATTTGAAAAGCGTTCAGTTAATAACTGAACGCTTTTCGAGTTTTTACGGGGATTTCGTTAAAAAGCACAAAAAGCCGGGGGATTTCGGGAACTTCCGGTGGTAAGCCGGAAACTAACGGATTGAATCACTTCGACCTGCTAACACAGTGATGAATCGACATTGTTTTACGCCGGACATTTAAAAAGGAAATTCGTTTGGAAAGCGGTATGATCGTTTGGGGGAAGGTGAACTTTTTGCAGGTAATACAGGTCTATCTGGATCAACCGTTATTGGGAGGTTTTTTAGGTTGGCTGCAAGACGGGGCTTTGCTGTGGATGGTCTCCCAGATTGGGGCTGCCCATGTCCGTTTCCACCGCTTAATTCTTGGAGGGCTGATTGGCGGTCTCTTTCAGTTTCTACTTGAGATCAATATCGCCACCGGAGGGATCGTCAACCCATGGATACTCACACCTTCCGTTTATCTGTTAGTGGTACCGGCTCTCATGGTAATGGTTGCTTTCTTTCCGGTTCCCTTCCGGCGATTTTTGAGGATACTCGGTTATGTTTACTTACTCTCCTTTTTACTCTCCGGTTTTCATTGGGGTATCGATATTCTGAATCAACGGTTTTTCCATTGGGAGATTGCCTTATGGTGGCGCTTTTTAATGCATCTGACTTTGATTT
>DASVMB010000290.1:0-5935 GCA_036384575.1 Bacillota bacterium | reverse complement strand
ATCGTCATCTTGATGTTGTCGCCCGGCATCACCATCTCCACTCCCTCAGGCAGATGCGCCACTCCGGTAACATCGGTCGTCCGGAAGTAGAATTGCGGCCGGTATCCATTGAAGAACGGAGTATGACGTCCGCCTTCTTCTTTGGTCAATACGTAAACTTCTCCTTCAAACTTCACGTGCGGGGTGATTGAACCCGGTTTCGCCAGCACCTGGCCGCGTTCGATGTCTTTCCGGTCAATACCGCGGAGCAGTACACCGATGTTATCTCCGGCCACAGCTTGATCCAGCAGCTTCCGGAACATCTCCACGCCGGTAACGATGGTCTTCTTAATCTCCGGTTGCAACCCAATGACCTGAACCTCATCGCCCACCTTCACGGCGCCCCGCTCCACTCTTCCGGTGGCAACAGTGCCGCGCCCGGTAATGGTGAATACATCCTCAACCGGCATCAGGAACGGTTTGTCGGTGGCGCGTTCCGGAGTCGGAATGTAGGAATCAACCGCATCCATCAGATCCCAAATCCGTCCGCACCATTGGCATTCACGCTTGCCGCAGCCGCATTCCAGAGCTTTTAATCCAGAACCGCGGACAATCGGAATCTTGTCGCCAGGGAATTCATACTGGGCCAGCAGATCCCGGACTTCCATCTCGACCAGTTCGATCAGTTCCGGATCATCCACCATATCCGCCTTGTTCAGCCACACCACGATGTAGGGCACTCCCACCTGACGGGCAAGCAAGATGTGTTCCCGGGTCTGAGGCATCGGGCCGTCGGCCGCGGATACCACCAGGATCGCCCCGTCCATCTGGGCCGCTCCGGTGATCATGTTCTTGACGTAGTCGGCATGGCCCGGGCAATCCACGTGGGCGTAATGCCGTTTCTCGGTCTCGTACTCAACGTGCGCAGTGTTGATGGTGATACCGCGCTCTTTCTCTTCAGGGGCCTTATCGATCTCATCGAACTTTACGAAATTCGCCTGCCCCGCTTTGGATAATACCAGGGTAATCGCCGCGGTGGTTGTGGTCTTGCCGTGATCGACGTGCCCGATTGTCCCTATGTTGACGTGTGGCTTAGTCCGTTCATATTTTTGCTTCGCCATTTTCTTGCTCCTCCTTTAAATCGCAAAGGTATTGATAAACAGCGATCTATTCTACACGGGAACGAATATTCCTTCTTGGAACCCGATTCGATTATTGGCGAAACTATAGTGCATAAAAAATCATCCGATTTTAACCATTATATAAACTAGCCGTTATTTGAGGCATTTATACCCAGACAAAACCATTTGTTTTGGAGTAGTATCAGGAATGTTTTTTAGGGAGAATGCCGGCAGGGAATCTTCGGAAACAAAAACTTCACCGGATAAAAAATAAAAACCCTTTCGGGTTCAGAAGTTTGAAATGGAGCCCACAATCAGAATTGAACTGATGACCTCATCCTTACCATGGATGCGCTCTACCGACTGAGCTATGTGGGCGGCAATTATTGAAGTAAAACAAGAATTTTAAAATTGGTTGCGGGGGAAGGATTTGAACCTTCGGCCTCCGGGTTATGAGCCCGACGAGCTACCAACTGCTCCACCCCGCGATGTTATTTGATTGTTAAGTTCCGAGTTCCGCGTTCAGAGTTTCAAGTTCTATCATGCTTACCAACTTTTCACTTCTCACTTTGAACTTCGAACTTTTAAATGGTGGAGGGGGAAGGATTTGAACCTTCGAAGGCGTCAACCAACAGATTTACAGTCTGCCCCCATTGGCCACTCGGGAACCCCTCCAATTGCCGAACGCAAATAGAATTATAATACATAGACAGGTGGAATGTCAACCGATTTTTCAAACCTTTTTATTCCATTTCTAAACTGTGCATTCGCTGGCGTGTGTCTACAGAGAACTTATTTCTTCACGCTTTTCGAGATAGCGTTCGAGTTTCCGCTTGACTCTTTGCAAGGCGTTATCGATGGATTTAACATGGCGGCGTAAGTCCTTGGCAATCTCTTGATAAGAACGTCCGTCTAAATAAGACATTAGGACCTTCCACTCCAGATCGCTTAAGAACTCACCCATTTTATTCTCAATATCCACAAATTCCTCCCGACTAATAACCAACTCCTCGGGATCGGTAACTTTCGTTCCGGAGATAACGTCGAGCAAAGTACGATCGGACTCTTCATCATAGATTGGTTTGTTTAGGGATACGTAGGAGTTAAGCGGGATATGCTTTTGACGGGTTGCAGTTTTAATCGCCGTAATAATCTGACGAGTGATGCATAATTCGGCGAAGGCTCGAAACGATGCCAACTTATCATTACGAAAATCCCGAATCGCTTTATATAATCCAATCATGCCCTCCTGGATGATGTCTTCGCGATCGGCACCGATTAAGAAGTAGGAACGGGCTTTTGCCCGGACAAAATTTTTGTATTTATTGATCAGATACTCTTGAGCCGCATCGTCACCCTCACGGGCAGCCTCAACGATCATTTCATCCAGCATCTCATCATAGATCTCGGTTGTTTCCCTCTGTGGCCTAGCCCCCACGTTATTTCGCCTCCAGATATGAACAAATTTTGATACTGGCATTACAAATAAACAGAAACCCATTTGCAACTCAAAGCGAAAAAATATACATATTAACCGGTACGAAATGATTCGGATGAATGTCGCGGCTTGAAAACCGGTTATTCCCCGAAGAAAAGCGGAGAAAAACTGTGAACATCGCACATTTCCTTTATGCTCGCGAAGGAAAGTGAACTTGTCCACTTAAATCTGAACAATGGAAGATTGTTGCGGTAAGAAGCTTTCGGTTCGTCAATCAAAAAAGACAGCCGGTGAATTAAAGAAGCCTGACCCATTGCATAGTAATATTATACAATAGTATGCAAATGAACGTCAAGGGAGCGGTCCACTCCTTGTTTCCCAACAATTCGCGGAAAATCTCCCCATCGATTTTTGAATTGTATCATGTAACCCGGAAAAAAACAATCTCCAAAATCGTATCAGCCTGACTCAAATTTCCATATAAAAAACAGGCAACAGGCAATAGGTACTAGACAACCGGCAAAAAATAAAGGACAAATCTTTAGGTAGCCACTAAAGCGTTTGTCCTTTTATCTTTTGTTTATCGCCTGTTTTCCGCACGTACGCAACAATGTAATACCGGTTCCCGATTACCTGTTGCCTATTGCCGCGTGCCCCAAGGGGCGCGAGTTCCCTGTTGCCTTTTCTCATCCCAACCTTTGCCGACGGATCTCATACAACAGAATACCCGCGGCTACAGCGGCATTCAAGGAATTGATCGCGCCCCACATTGGCAAGCGAACCGTCTGATCGCAATGTTCTTTTACCAAACGGGAGAGACCACCGCCCTCGCCGCCGATCACCAGTCCCATTGGCCCCCGGAGATCCGCCCGATGGTATACGACGGCTCCATCCATATCGGCGCCGGTAAACCAAAGTCCGGCCGCTTTCAACTCCTCCATCGTCCGATTCAGATTCGTCACCCTGGCCACCGGCATGTGCTCCACCGCTCCCGCCGAAGCCCGGCATACCGCAGCGGTTAATCCAACGGCTCTCCGTTCGGGAATAATAATCCCGTGTACTCCGGCAGCTTCGGAGGTTCGAATGATCGAACCGAGATTCTGCGGGTCTGCCACTCCATCCAAGAACAGTACGAAAGGCGGTTCTCCGCTTTCCGCGGCCCGTTCCATTATCTTCTCCACCGTGGCATATTTCCAACCGGCGGCAAGTGCGATGACTCCCTGATGATTCCGGGTGACTGCCATCTTATCAAGTACCTGAGCTTCCACCGGATGTATCGGGATTTTAAGCTCCCTGGCCCGCCCCAGAATCTCGCGGAGTGGACCATTCGGTTCTCCGCCTTTTAAAATATATAGCTTTTCCAGCTCATGTCCGGAACGTAGCGCTTCAATTACCGGATTCCTGCCTTCAATCTGTTCGCTCATGAATTCAACCGCCTTATTTTGCGCATACTCGACGGGTACGCGATTCAACCCGAAATACCAGTGGTTTCCGATTCCTTCATCAATGTCTTGGCTAAGATAACCTGTAACCGTTGATAACTTCCGGTCAGATATAAATAGCCGATCAAGGCCTCAAAGGCCGTACTATACCGGTAAGTAATCATATCGGTGTACGCCGGAATATGACCGCTCTTGATATTACGCCCCTTTTTCACCACTTCCAGCTCGTCGGTGGTCAAGTCGGGTTCCAACCGCTTGAGCAGTTCCGCCTGAAACGACGCCTTAACCCGGGCAATGGTCGCCTTATGTAACTGTTTGGTCTTGGCCGGACCATCCTTCAACAACTGACTCCGGGTAAAGAGCTCATAAACGGCATCACCGATATACGCCCAAACCGCCGGGGAAAACTCATCAGGATTCACCACCGGTGCCATCCAATCATTCTGCCGCGTCATACCGCATCACCTTATGGAGGAGGGGTATTCTCCAAAACCCCGCCTGGAAATATTTTTCTGGCAAATAAACTTTTCTAAGTATATCGCATCTTCCGCATAGGCGCAACCTGAATTTGGACGTTTTCACCAAATACGTCTTCATGGTGTATATCTTATCCGGGGTTTTCCCATCAAACTCTCCCGTTTTTTTGGGAACGGATTTTTTGCAGCCGTTTACTAAGTTCGGCGGCGATTGCGATTTTGCCGGAGAGCCGCGCCCATTCCAGCTGGTCGCCGAGGATCATCCCAACGTAAGGGTGGTTGGGACCATAATACTTTTCGAGAACCGTCAGGCTGGATCCAAAGAGCGCTTCCGCAGATTTATACTGACCCCGGGCAGAGGCTAGTTTGGCCTGGGTTGCTACACATTTGGCCATTTCAGGTCGATCCGGGCCGTAAAATCGCTTGGTGATGGCGGTAGCCCGGTCCAAATCTTTTTGCGCTTCATCGAAATCACCCTGCTCGATCTGAAACCGTGCCAATAGATTCAAAACGGCGCCGGTTAACACGTTCTCGGGATCAGCCTGTCTGGATGCCGTATCTAATGCCGTCTCCGCGCAGGTCCTTGAATCCCTGTCTCTGCCAGATACTTTATAGATCTCGGCCAGATTGATCCGGCACACCGCCACCTCCGGGCCGTCCAGACCCAGCCATCGGCCGCGAATGTTTAGCGCCTGGTAATAAAGGGGCTCGGCGCTACGGTAATTCCCAAGGATATTTTGAACCTCCGCTTGATGATAGGCGGTTGCGGCAACATTTAAATCCTCTAGCCCAAAAGCTTTCGCCTGGATTCGCCCGGCCTTTTGATAAAGCGGCAATGCCTTCGAGTATTTCTTCTCCGCAACCAGTGTTTCGCCCCATCCGATGAAGGCCACAGCAACCCGGGGGTGGTCTCGATCCAGATACTTTCCCAGGATGGATACGGCTTGTTTAAAATTTGTTTCGGCATTACCGTACCTACCGCAGCTTCTATCAATCTCACCCTGCCGGTACATGACCCAGCCCAGTGCCGCACTGTTCCCGCCGGTCTTCCTCAGGATCGTTAGAGCCTGTTCATTGGATTTAAGGGCCTCATCGGCCCGGTTTAAATTCAATTCCACCCAGGACCGGATCGAATAAGCCAATGCCAAGTCGGGGCTATTGGGATCCACGTTCTTCTCCAGCGAACTTACCGCCTGGCGAATATGAGTTTCGGCCTCGGTATTCAAGCCCAATGCCGCCTCGCACCGGGCGATATCCGACCAAAGCCGGGCAATCTCCGGATGGTCCGGTCCCAGAATCTTTTGATTGATGTCTTGTGCTCGCTGATAACCATCCAGCGCCGGCTGATATCGTTGAGCGTCGTAGTCGATATCCGCCAATCCCTTAATGCAATCGGCCGAGGCGGTATTTCCCGGTGTCTCCGTGTGTTCCCAGATCAGCTGCGCGCTGCGGTACAACTCCGAAGCGGTTTCAAAACGG